>CAYSCC010000021.1:0-11561 GCA_964429375.1 uncultured Chakrabartia sp. | reverse complement strand
GATCGTCGTTCCATAGGTCAACAGGAGCGACGCGCCTTCTTCAAAGCTGCGTTCGGGCGGCAGGGCGAAGGCCTGGCCCTCTCCAAGGACAATCTTTTCCACAAGGCCGCCATTGCCTGTTGTCGCAATCACGCGATCACCCGGCGCCCACTTGGTGACGCCTTCACCCACCGCCTCGACAACGCCAGAAATCTCTCCGCCAGGAGCAAAGGGCCGGGCGGGCTTGAACTGATACTTGTCCTCGATGATGAGCACATCTGGATAGTTGATCGAACACGCCTTGACCGCGACCAGAATCTGTCCCGGCCCCGCAACAGGATCAGGGACATCGTCCAGAACAAGAGTTTCCGGGCCGCCTACGACTTTGGACAATAACGCCTTCATGCGGTTGCACCTCCTGCTTGCCACGGCCAAGCGGCTGCGGCGCGTTGTTCATAGTTCGAGATTTGGGCATCCATGGCCAAGGTCATTCCAATTTCGTCAAGTCCGCCCAAAAGGCACTGCTTGCGAAACGGATCGATCTCGAAGGAAAACCGGTCCTGAAAAGGCGTCGTTACGGTCTGGTTCTCAAGATCGACATGGATTTCATCAGTCTTCGCGACTTCCATCAGACGGTCGATGGCCTCTTGCGGCAAGACAACGGTCAGAATGCCATTCTTGAATGCGTTGCCCGAAAATATGTCCGAAAAACTTGGCGCTATGACAGCCTTAATGCCGAGGTCTCCAAGCGCCCAGGCAGCATGCTCCCGGCTGGAACCGCATCCGAAATTGTCACCGGCGATGAGAATGGGGGCACCGGCATAGGCCGGATCATCAAAAATATTCCCCGGTTCCGCCCGCAACGCTTCAAAAGCGCCTCTGCCAAGGCCGGCCCGGCTGATCGTCTTGAGCCAATGGGCGGGAATGATCACGTCGGTATCGACATTCTTGCGGCCGAACGGATAGGCCTTGCCCACAACCTGATTGACGGGCTCCATCAAGCATCTCCCCCCAGTTGGCGGACGTCGCAAAGGCGGCCGGTGACCGCAGCAGCCGCTGCCATCGCTGGCGACACCAGATGAGTGCGAGCGCCCGGCCCTTGGCGGCCGACGAAGTTGCGGTTTGATGTCGATGCCGAACGCTCGCCGGACGGCACCTTGTCCGGGTTCATGCCAAGACAGGCCGAACAGCCCGGCTCGCGCCATTCAAGACCAGCTTCCTTGAAAATGCGATCCAGACCTTCCTGCTCCGCCTGTTCCTTCACAAGCCCTGACCCGGGAACGACGATGGCCCATTTGACACCGGGTGCTTTCTTGCGTCCCTTGAGAACCGCGGCTGCGGCCCGCAGGTCTTCAATGCGGCTATTGGTGCAACTGCCGATGAAGATGTTCTCAACCTTGACATCCTGCATCGGTGTACCCGGTTCCAGTCCCATATAGTCCAGTGACTTGCGCGCTGCCTCTTGCTTGGACGGATCTGCAAAATCCATCGGGTCGGGCACAACGCCTGTAATCGGCACCACATCTTCAGGACTTGTTCCCCAGGTGACGTTGGGCGCAATCTCAGCAGATTAAATTAGAACAGTCCGGTCATAGCGAGCGCCGGGATCGGTCGGGAGCGAACGCCAGTAACTCTCTGCCATTTCCCAATCTGCGCCCTTTGGAGCCATCGGGCGACCCTTGAGATAAGCAAAGGTCACATCATCCGGTGCGATCAGGCCCGCCCGGGCGCCACCCTCAATCGACATGTTCGAAACGGTCAGCCGCCCTTCAACAGACAAACCGCGAATCGTCGATCCGGTATATTCAATGACATGGCCGGTGCCCCCCGCAGCGCCGATCCGCCGGATGATTTCGAGAGCGAGATCCTTGGCGGTTACACCTGGCCCAAGTGCGCCTTCAACCCGCACTTCCATGGTCTTCGACGGCGAAAGCAGCAGCGTCTGCGTTGCAAGAACATGTTCAACTTCGGACGTGCCGATCCCGAATGCAAGTGCCCCAAGCCCGCCATGACAGGCCGTGTGGCTGTCTCCGCACACAATCGTTGTGCCCGGCAGGGAAAAACCCTGTTCGGGTCCAACCACATGAACAATGCCCTGTTCGCGGTCCGTTGCGTCAATGTAGCGGATCCCAAAGTCCGGAGCGTTGCGCTCAAGCGCAGCAAGCTGCTGGGCGCTTTCCGGGTCGGCAATGGGCAAGCGGTTGCCCGACGCATCCTTGCGCGCCGTTGTCGGCAGGTTGTGGTCCGGAACTGCAAGAGTCAGATCCGGCCGACGAACCCTGCGGCCTGCAACCCGCAAACCTTCAAACGCCTGAGGACTGGTCACTTCGTGGACCAGATGGCGATCAATGAAGATCAGGCAGGTCCCGTCAGGACGCCGATCGACGACGTGGGCATCCCAGATTTTCTCATACAATGTGCGCGGTCTTGAAGCCATGGCGAGGGCCTTAAGCATGGATTCCGCAAATCGCAAAGAAGCAATCGTTGCGATAAGCAAATCTGGTGACTATCGGCCCTCTCATGGATGCGCTGCTGACTTCGACCCTGATCGTGGCCCTGGCTGAAATGGGGGACAAAACGCAGCTTCTGGCGGTTATCCTTGCCACGCGATTTCGCAAGCCATTGCCGATCATCGGCGGCATCCTGGCTGCAACGCTGGCAAACCATGCGCTTGCTGCGTTCGCAGGTGTGGCGGCGGCATCATTGCTCGATGGTGTCTGGTTCCGTTATGCAGTCGCCCTGTCCTTTGTTGCTATGGCGGCATGGACACTTGTGCCCGACAAAGCCGATGAAGAAAGCGGGCAATCGAGCCGGTATGGCCCCTTTCTCACCACCTGCATTGCGTTTTTCCTGGTCGAGATCGGGGACAAGACCCAGGTCGCGACAATTGCGTTGGGCGCACAATTCCAGAATGTCGCATGGGTTACCATGGGCACAACATTGGGCATGATGATTGCCAATCTTCCTGCAGTCTACCTGGGACACGAGTTGATCAAGCGCGTGCCCCTGCGCACTGTCCAACGGGTGGCAGCGCTCCTCTTTCTGGGCCTGGGACTTTGGATTGCGGCCGAAACTGCCGGGCTATTCTGAGGACCCCGTTCAGCCAATCCTGAAATCGGCAGTCACATCGCCCGCAGATCGCAGCTCTTCCTCGTGACCGACTTCGCGCCAGCTTTCGGCCAAGGCTTCTGATTCCCACTGCTGCATGGCAGGATGAGAAAGTATGTGATCGACCCACTGCTGACCTGCACCAACATCCAGTCCGTAGGTCCGCACGCGATAGGCTACCGGAGCATAGAATGCATCGACGGCACTGAACGCGCGCCCGGCGAGCCACGGGCCGCCAAAGCGTGACAGCCCTTCCGCCCAGAGATCCCTCAGTCGTGACACATTTTGAGTTACACCCTCACTCAGGGGCTTTGGACGAACCCGAACGCCCACATTCATCGGGCAGGCGCTGCGCAAAGGGGCAAAGCCGCCATGCATTTCGGCCACCGCGCATTGCGCCCAAGCGCGGGCCGCCGGATCCTCGGGCCAGACGCCATCATGCCGGTCTGCAAGATAAAGCGTGATCCCGAGCGAATCATATATGGTCTGGCCGCCATCGAGCAGCACAGGGACCTGCCCCGTAGGAGAAAAGGCCCTGAACTCCTCATAATTGACTGGCTTTGTAAATGGCTCAAAGCGATCTTCGAATTCGATGCCAAGCGCCTTCATCAGGAGCCAGGGTCGCAATGACCAGCTCGAATAGTTTCGATTGGCTGTGATCAGGGTGTACATGGGTCGACCTCAATCAGGACCAAGGCAGCCCCCTCCCCTATCTAAGAGCCTAAACCGTGTATCGTGCCGTTGTTCTGGCAGCAACGTCGTCCTTGGAAATGCCGGGCGCCATTTCGATCAACCTGAATGGTGACGCATGGTCTGGGCGCTGAAACACCGCAATGTCCGTGATGATCATGTCCACGACATTCTTGCCCGTGAGCGGAAGCGTGCAGGCCGGTATGAACTTGGGGCTGCCATCCTTGGCATTATGCTCCATGACGACAATGATCTTCTTCACTCCGGCAACGAGATCCATGGCGCCGCCCATGCCCTTGATCATCTTGCCGGGGATCATCCAGTTCGCGATATCGCCATTTTCGGCGACTTCCATTGCGCCGAGCACCGTCAGGTCGATATGCCCACCGCGGATCATCGCAAACGAGGCCGCACTGTCGAAATAGGCTGACTGGGCCAGCTCGCTGATCGTCTGCTTGCCGGCGTTGATCAGGTCCGGATCTTCCTCTCCCGCATAGGGAAAGGGACCAATGCCCAGCATTCCGTTTTCGGATTGGAGCGTCACTTCGACGCCTGCCGGAATGTGGTTCGCAACGAGCGTCGGGATACCGATGCCAAGGTTCACATAATAGCCGTCGCGCAGTTCCTGTGCGGCGCGGGCAGCCATTTCGTCCCGGGTCCAGCCAATGCTATCATTCGTCATCAGGCTGCCTCCCTTTCACGCACGGTCCGGAATTCGATCTTCTTGTCATAGGGAGCACCCACGATCATGCGCTGAACATAAACGCCGGGAAGGTGGATGCCATCTGGATCGAGGCTGCCCACCGGCACGATTTCCTCCACTTCCACGACACAGACCTTGCCACAGGTCGCAGCAGGCAGATTGAAGTTGCGGGCGGTCTTGCGGAAGACAAGGTTGCCGCTTTCGTCGGCCTTCCATGCCTTCACGATTGCAAGGTCTGCGAAAATGCCACGTTCAAGGATATAATCCTGGCCATCAAAGGTCTTGACCTCCTTGCCTTCGGCAACCTGGGTGCCCACACCGGTTTTGGTATAGAAACCGGGAATGCCAGCGCCTCCCGCCCGCATCCGTTCCGCCAGCGTTCCCTGCGGGCAGAATTCCACCTCAAGCTCGCCTGCAAGGAACTGCCGCTCGAATTCCTTGTTCTCGCCGACATAGGATGAAATCATCTTGCGGATCTGGCGGGTCCGCAAAAGCTTGCCCAATCCCTCGCCATCGATGCCGGCGTTGTTCGAAGCGATCGTCAGGTCCTTGGTCCCGCTTGCGACAATGGCATCAATGAGCCGTTCCGGAATGCCGCACAGTCCGAAGCCACCCGAAGCAATGAGCATGCCATCCCTGAGAAGTCCGTCGAGCGCCGTAACGGCATCCGGGAAAATTTTTTTCATCGGCTTGTTCCCTCCAGAAGTGGCGCGCGGCTAGCGACCAGAACCAGTTTTGACAAATGCAATCATGCTCTTCACGATTGCATTTTGGTTATCCGATTGTGGTGCCAAACAACGATCCGATCCCGGCTGTGGCAGCCATCGCAAATGCGCCCCAGAACGTGACCCTGGCAACTGCCCTGACGACCTTGGCTCCGCCCAATCGAGCCCCCAGTCCACCCAGAAGCGCCAGGAAGGCTATCGAGGCCGCAGCCACGGCGATCGCAAGGCTTGCTCCAGAAAAGAGAACAACCATCGCCAACGGGAGCGCAGCGCCGACCGAAAAGCTTGCCGCCGAAGCAATGGACGCCTGAATTGGCCGGGCGATGGCATGCTGGGAAATCCCCAGCTCGTCGCGAAGGTGCGTTCCAAAAACGTCATGCGCGGTCAGCTGGTCGGCAACCTGTTCGGCCAGCGTGCGTTCGAGCCCACGCTTTTGGTAGATGCCAATCAGTTCCTCCCGTTCCGCTGCAGCGTCGGTGGCCAGTTCCATCCTTTCGCGGGCCATGTCCGCCTGTTCAGAGTCCGCCTGGGAACTGACCGAGACATATTCTCCCGCGGCCATCGACATGGCACCGGCAACAAGGCCGGCAGCACCCGTCACCAATATGCTGGACTGTGTGGCACCCGCGCTTGCAACGCCCATGATCAGGCTTGCGGTTGAAACAATGCCATCGTTCGCGCCCAGCACCGACGCGCGCAGCCACCCAATGCGATCCAGAAGATGGGCTTCCCTGTGTGTTCGGGCCATGTCGGCTGCCTTTCAAATCGGGTCAGTACTGGAGCTTGAGCCCTGGACGTTTCCAGCGCATTTTTGCAAGCCGGCCCGAGCCCGAAAGAGTAATCCAGGCATCCATCATGTCCGGGCCACCAAAACAGATGTTTGTCGTGAAGATGTCATCCGTCGAGACAAACTCCACGAGATCTCCTTCAGGCGAGATGACAGAGATGCCGCATTCACCGATCGTGGCCACACAGATGTTTCCGTTCGCTTCCATCGCAAGACTGTCAAAGAACTTGTATCCGGCAGGACGATAGACCGGGATGCCCGGTCCGCCTGGCCCGGCCGCATCATCCACCTTGCCGGGTGCAATCACGTTGAACTGCGTCAGCCTGCAGGTGTAGGTTTCAGCGGCATAGAGCTTCGTGCCGTCGGGAGAGAGCCCAACCCCGTTCGGGTTGTAGCTTGGAAAAATCACCTCTTCGAGATGGCTGCCATCGGCCTTGGCATAAAAGATCCCGACGATATCATGGCAGCGCTTGGCATAGTCCACCTTGCCATGGTCGGTGAACCAAAACCCTCCGTGAGCATCGAAGACAATATCATTCGGTCCGCGCAGGACGCATCCGAAATCGCCCGACCTGTAAAGGACTTCGACCTTGCCGGTTGCGATGTCGATCCGTTCGATTCTGCCACCGGAATACTCCTTGGCAATGCCATGCGGGGCAAGGTAACCGTTCGATTCCAGATACTCGAAACCCCCATTGTTGCAGCAATAGAGCTTTCCATCCGGGCCCAAGGCAAGGCCGTTGGGCCCACCCCCGGTTTGCGCGATGACGTCCTTCCGGCCATCGGGATGGACGCGTGTAATCTGGCCACTGGCGATTTCGGTCAGGATCACGCTGCCATCAGCCATTGCAACAGGCCCTTCTGGAAAGCGTAACCCGTCTGCGACGATTTCAAGTTCACTCATGCCTCTCTCCCGGTTTTGTCGAGTGCGATTCGCATCGCAGATTGATTTGCCTGCGTGTGTGCCTTTGCGCGGGGGTGTCTGTCGAGTCCGGGATGTACTGGCGGGAGCGGGTTTCGCCGCCCGAGAAAATGCCCTAGAGCAGCCCGCACGAACTGATCCTGTCGAGGAATTTCATGACATCACATTATGACGCCGACCTGCGCCTTTTCATCAATGGAAGCTGGCGGATCGGCGAAGGACGAGACGCATCGAGGGTTGTCAATCCGGCAACCGGAGACACCATAGCCGAACTTCCGCTGGCAACAGCAGCGGACCTGGATGAAGCGCTTCTCGCGTCGGGATCTGGCTTTGCAGTCTGGCGGGCCATGGATGTCGAGGCGCGCGGCGCGATCCTGCACAGGGCAGCAGCGCTGATCCGCGAAAGAACCGAAGCCATCGCAGTGCTCCTGACACTCGAGCAGGGAAAGCCACTCGGCGAGGCGCGGGGCGAGGTCGCAAGCAGCGCGGCCCTTTTCGACTATTGCGCTGAAGAGGCCAAGCGGGCCTATGGCCGTGTGCTGATCCGTCCGACCGGGCAAAGGTCGATCGTCATCAAGCAACCTGTCGGCCCCGTCGCCAGCTTTACGCCTTGGAACTTTCCGGTCTATCTGATGGCCAAGAAGCTGGCATCCGCATTGGCCGCTGGCTGTTCCGTCATTGCCAAGCCGCCTGAAGAAACGCCGGGCTGCACGTCAGCCCTCATGCATTGCCTGATCGATGCCGGCGTTCCGGCCAATGTCGTCCAGCTTGTCTTTGGCGTACCGGATATGGTGAGCCGCCAGTTGATCGGCTCTCCCGTGATCCGCAAGATCAGCTTCACCGGGTCCGTGCCGGTCGGCAAACATCTGATGCGGCTTGCCGCAGACGGAGCCAAGCGCGTGACGATGGAACTGGGCGGCCATGCGCCTGTGCTGGTTTTCGACGATTGTGATCTTGAGCGGACACTCGACATGGTGGTGCCTCAGAAGTTCCGCAACGCGGGTCAGGTGTGCGTGTCACCCACGCGGTTCTACATTCAGCAGAGCATCTACGACGCCTTCGTGGACGGATTTGCCGCGCGAACGGCGAAGGTCAAAGTGGGGAGCGGTCTTGAAGCCGACACCGGAATGGGGCCGCTGGCCAACGTCAGGCGTCCGGCTGCCATTGGCGCACTGGTTGACGATGCCCGAGCCAAAGGGGCTCGTGTCCTGGCTGGCGGCACTCCGGGGGACCGTGGATTCTTTTATCAACCCACGGTGCTTGCAGACGTGCCTCAAGATGCGGACATCATGTCAAACGAACCCTTTGGTCCGGTTGCCGTGTGCCGCCCGTTCGAGACACTTGAAGACGCAATCGAACAGGCCAATCGCCTGCCCTATGGCCTGGCCGCCTTTGCCTTTACCGAGAACGCCCGGCGCGCCAATCTCTTGGGCGACGCCATCGAAAGCGGAATGGTCGGGATCAATACCTTCGCAATCAGCGCTCCGGATTCGCCCTTTGGCGGGGTCAAGGACTCTGGCTTTGGAAGCGAAGGCGGGCCAGAAGGCATGGACAGTTATTTCGTGACAAAGGCAATTCATCAGGCATGACACATTTGCGTTCCGGTGGTCGCATCCTTGTTGACCAACTCGTTCTTCAGGATTGCGACCGAATTTTCACAGTACCCGGCGAAAGCTTCCTTGCCGTGCTCGATGCGTTGCACGACACGCCGGAAATCCAGACTGTCATCTGCCGGCAGGAAGGCGGTGTCACCTACATGGCCTGCGCCGATGGCACGCTGACCGGTCGTCCTGGCATTGCATTCGTGACGCGTGGCCCTGGAGCGACAAACGCCAGTGTTGGTGTCCATGTTGCCATGCAGGATTCGCAGCCCATGATCCTGTTTATTGGCGATGTGGATCGAGGCCTGCGGGATCGCGAAGGCTTCCAGGAAGTCGACTTCACCGCGATGTTTACGCCGCTTGCCAAATGGGCAGCACGGATCGACGATCCGGCCAGGATTCCAGAATATGTAGCCCGGGCTTATTCCGTCGCGATGTCAGGAAGACCAGGTCCTGTCGTGCTGGCGCTACCCGAAGACATGCTGATTGAAATGGCACATGCCATCGACCGCCCGCGCGTCGAGCGCCCTGCCCAGGCCGCCGACACGGGCGACATGGCCAAATTCGCATCGCTTGTTTCCACGGCCCGATCCCCTGTTGCGATCATCGGTGGAGCGGGATGGGATCAGGATGCCGCACACGATTTTGCAGGATTTGCAACTGCGCATGGCATTCCCGTGGCCGCTGCCTTTCGGAGGCAGGACGCCATTGCCAATGACTGCCCCGTCTGGGCCGGCAATCTCGGCTATGGCCCCAATCCAAAGCTGGTTGAGCGGATCAAGGCAGCGGACCTGATTATCGCCGTTGGCGCGAGGCTTGGGGAAGCCACGACAGACAGCTACGCGATGGTCACGGCGGATCACCCCGGACAAACGCTGATCCATATCCACCCGGACCCGAATGAACTGGGCCGCGTCTACCGGACAGACCTTGGCATCTGTGCCGGCATGTCGGAATTCGCGGCCGCTGCGCTGCAATTGCCTGCGCCGCCCGTGCCTAATCCTGCTGGTGCAGACGCGCACGCAGAATGGCGGACCTGGAACAAGGCCGAGCCCTTTGATACGCGCGTGGATTTGGGAATGTGCGTCGCTGCCATGCGCGCTGCGATGCCTGCAGACACCATTATCTGCAACGGCGCCGGCAATTTTTCTGGCTGGTGGCACCGTTACTGGTCACACTCCGGGCATGGCACTCAACTTGCGCCAACAGCGGGATCCATGGGCTATGGTCCGCCCGCAGCGATTGCGGCTGCCCTGCGCCATCCGGACCGCCATGTGGTCGCTCTCGCAGGTGACGGGGACTTCATGATGAATGGCCAGGAATTGGCCACTGCAGTTCAGTATGGCTGCAACCTGATTGTGATTGTGGTCGATAACGGAGCCTATGGAACCATCCGTATGCATCAGGAACGCGAATATCCATCGCGCGTCAGCGGCACAACCTTGCACAATCCTGACTTCGCAGCGCTCGCCCGCGCCTATGGGGGCTGGGCGGAAACGGTTGAAGCGACTGCGGAATTTGCGCCTGCCCTCGACCGTGCTCTGGAACAGTCGGGCCTGCGCCTTCTGCACCTCAAGACGGACGTCGAACGGATCAGTGCCGGCACGACCATCAGCGCCCTGCGGAGCCGTTGAATGCCGGCAGGGCACGGCGACATGCTCAGCCTTCGCTCAATGAAGCCAGTCCAGTCTTAGCATGTCGCGATACTATTCCGGTCCGCCGAGCGATCATTTCGATGGCGTGAGGTTTTTTGGCCCGCAGCGCAGTGGCGGCAAGGGCCTCGGCGCGCTCCTCAAATGGCAATTCACGTCCAGGCGCGCCAAATGGCCGCGCTGGATCGAGAATGCGCCACAGCCCCTGCCTCCTGAGCGTGTTGAGGGAAAGGCCGTACGCCTGACGATGATCGGCCATGTCACCGTCCTCATCCAGACCGCAGGCATGAACATACTGACGGACCCGGTCTGGTCCGACCGTGCAAGCCCGTTCCAGGTCGCTGGGCCAAGACGGGTGCGGGCACCCGGCATTCCATTGGACGCCTTGCCGCCCATTGACCTCGTGCTGGTCAGCCATAACCATTATGACCACCTGGATACCGCGACGCTCGCGACACTTGTGCAAAGCTTCGATCCCCAGATCGTGACGCCACTGGGCAATGGCACGATCATTCGCGCCAAGGCGCCAGAGGCCAGGATCACGGAACTGGACTGGGATGAAAAAACTGCGGTCGGGCCGCTCACGATCGAAGCAGAGCCCGTGAATCACTGGTCCGCCCGATGGTCGACTGACCAGAACGAGGCATTGTGGGCCGGACTGACCATCCACGCGCCGGATCGACGAATCTTCTTCAATGGCGATTCCGGTTACGCCGATGGCTGGTGGGTCGACAGACTGATGCAGAAGCATGCCTCAATCGATGTTTCGCTTTGCCCGATCGGGGCCTATTCCCCGCGCTGGTTCATGCGCGATGCGCACATGGACCCTGACGAGGCGGTCGAGGTCTACAAGACCATGAAAGGCCCCTTCACGCTCGGCTTCCATTGGGGCGTGTTTCAGTTGACCGATGAACCCATCAACGAACCCCGGGACCGGCTTTTGGAAGCCTTGGCGCGCGAAGGGATTGATCCTGCCCGTTTTCGTACGCTCGATCCGGGTGAAAGTTGGGAACTCTAGCGAGGCGAAGGCTCGCTGCCCCCCGGGGCCAATGGGGGTGGCATCTTGGCGCGACGTGCACTCAGAATCCGGACCGGCGCCTCGATCATCTGCCCGCGCATGGCACCTTCACCCTTGGTCGCAGATACTGGGGCGGCATGGATCTTCTGCACCACATCCATCCCTTCGACCACATGGCCGAACGCAGCATATCCGGCATTGTCGCCGCTTGCAGCCGGATTGGCATCAAGGGCTGGCATGTCCGAAAGCAGGATCGAGAAATCCCCGGTTGCTGTTCCCGGCTCCCAGCGCGCCATCGAGATGGCACCTGCCTTGTGCAAGATTCCGGTCTGGCTGGTCGCTTCATGGGCAATGGGCTTGAGAATGCGTTTGGGAT
>CAYSCC010000020.1:0-11744 GCA_964429375.1 uncultured Chakrabartia sp. | reverse complement strand
CCTTCACATACTGCGCCTCGCCACCGACATGCAGTGACTTGAACACGCCATAGAGTTCGGCACCAAAGATATTGTCGCTCTTCGCGGCAAAATTGCCCGTATCGACAAAGCGCACGTCCGTCGTCTGCAGGAACGGGCGAGCGCGGTAGCGGGCGATCTGGTTCGTCGACGGCGCCCCGACCGAAGTCGATGCAACACCATTGTCGTTCGACTGGAATTCGCGGTGCTGGAAGTTCAGGCCCATGTGGACAAAGCCGTTGCCGACATAGGGCGTATAGGTCGTCCGAGCAGCAAGGATATAGCCGTCGTTGTCGAGCGACGCATCAATCGAGTGCGCCGCGAAAACGCCGGTATCGAAGCGGAACAGATTGTCCTTGGAACGAAGATTGACTGAAAGCCCAAGGCGGCGGGTGTTGATGAACGCATCATTGCCTTGAGCGCGCTCAATGAAAGACGACCAGCGCGAACTGGTGATCTGTTCCATGCCGTTGAGCGACTCGTGATTGCCGAACGTGAAACCGAAGATCTTGCCCGTTGGCGCATAGGTCAGCACAACATCCCCAAATCCGACTGTAGCGTTCGCATAATCGACCTCGGCCTTGTAGCCAAAACCACCGGGAATGCCGCCTTCAACACCAATGCGGAACCTGCGCACGCGTGTGTTGAATCCCAGATTGCGGTTGGTGACAAAATTGTCCGGCTTGGGTGCGTAGGCTGTATCGATCATCAAGCGGCCACGGACCTTGAAGCTCCAGCCTTCTTCGCTGTCCGCAAACTGCGGCGCGCCTTTCCAGCTTGGCGTCGCCTTTGTCATCGCTGCCTTCAATTCGGTAATCTGTGCCTGAAGCCCTTCGATCTGGGCTTCAAGCGCTGCAGCGCGTGCATCGGCAGCACTGATATTCGCCTCTTCAGCTGGAACAGCGGTATCGACACTGTCCGGTGAGGGAGCGTCGGCCGGCGGTTCGACTTCCTTGTCGGCAGTCTGTGCGTTGACTTGCGGTGCGAAGGCCATTGCACTGGCCCAGAGCAGAACCCGCAGCAGGGTGAAGCGTTTCATGAATTGCCCCTTATTCTCTTTGGAGTTTTACTTGAGACCCGCCGTATTCATCGGCGTCATTGATGTGGCAAATGCCGCTGCGCGCTTCCGCGCTGCGTCCGGGCTGGCGAGTAGGCCATACTGGATCAGATAACCGCGCGGCCCCCAGGTTGTTTCCTTGGCATATTCGGCAGCGAACTGGCGAATGCCTGGAATGGCCTTGAGGTGGGCATTCTTGACATAGATGTACAAGGCCCGTGCGCCAGGATACTTGAACGATGAGATTGAGCTGGCGGTTGGACTGATGCCATTGATTGCGACGCCGCTCAGCCGTCCTGCGTTCTCCTCAAGGTAGGAATAGCCGAACAGGCCGACGGTGCCGGGGTTGGCTTCGAGCTTCTGGACAATCAGATTGTCGTTCTCACCCGCGTTGATGTAGGCACCATCTTCACGAAGCCCAAGGCAGATCTGCTTGTATCGTGCTTCATTCGTCTTCTTCATGGCCGCTATGGCAGGGTTGGCTTCGCAAGCCGGAGTGAGGAACAGATCCTCAAGCGAAGAACGTGTTCCGCTTGTCGTGGGCGGGCCATAGACACGGATGGGTGTTGCAGGCAGCGAGCCATTCACGTCCTTCCAGGTCTTTGCCGTATTTGGCTTGCCATAGGGAGCCTTGGCGATAGCCATGTAGATGTCACGCAAGCTCAAGGCGCGGATCGGGCCGCCCTTGGCAGTCGCCATTGACAGGCCGTCGAGCCCGACCTGGATTTCGGTGATTTGCGACACGCCGTTGGCGCCGCACTGGCGGAACTCAGACAGCTTGATTCGGCGCGATGCGTTCAGAATGTCCGGGTGGCCTGCGCCGACTCCAGCACAGAACAGCTTTGCCCCGGCGCCTGTGCCTGTCGATTCGACGATGGGTGCCGGAATGCCGGGATTTGCCCTTGCAAAGCGTTCGGCAACAGCCTTGGTGAATGGATAGACGGTCGAGGACCCGACGATCCTGATATTTCGGCGCATCTGTGCCGACGCGGGAACAGCCGCAACGCCAACCGCAACAGCGGCCACGATCAGCTTGGTGGAAAAGTTCATGATAACCCCTGAAACTGGTTGATCGTCCTTGCGACTCGCTCGCCCGGACGATCACGGCACTAACGATTGCGCATTCCAGTTCAGTGACAGTTAGATTTCACTTTTGTGACAGCCCTGTTCAGGCTTCGGGAGATACGTCACTTTCCGCAGAAGCCCGGCGCGGACGTCCCCGCTTCCGTGCAGGCGGCGTCTCGACTTCGGTTTCCACCACATAATCGGGAATGGTGGCAACCATTCCGTCGCTCCCAAAAGACGGTGGCAGAACGTTCACATCGATGGTTGCGGGCTCGACTTCATCACTGTCTTCCATGGTTCGATCGCCATTGAAGCGGCCGTTACCAGGCTCTCCGCCGAAGCGATCGCTGCTCCGGTCACGCTCGCCGCGGTCTTGCCGGCCATTGCGTTGGCCGCGTTCACCGCGGTCCTGGCGGTCTCGGCCCTCTTGGCGCCGTGCCGGGCGCCGACCCTCTTCGGTGTCTTCGGCTTCGGCCACCTCTGCTCCCGCCTGTTCGTCGGTCTCGTCGCCTGCCCAATCCTCTCGCTGTGGGCGGCTTTCTTCGAAACGGGCACGCGTTTCAGCCACGACCCGGAAATAATGGTCTGCGAATTGCAGATAATATTCGGTCATCACCCGATCACCGGCGAGTTGCGCGTCGCGCGCAAGGCTCTTGTACTTTTCGAGCAGTTGTGGGGCATTGCCGCGCGCACGGTTGTCAATGCGGTTGCCTTGTTCGCGCCCACCATTCTGCTGGCGCTGCCCACCCCGGCCGCGACGGCGGCCAGCTTGACGATTATTGAGCAAAGATTGTCCCTTTTCTCTGGGTGTAAAGCCTGTAGTCCGAATCAGTCTGTATGACCCCGACCAGACGCGCCCTTGCACGCCGTCCGCCTGCCAAAGCCGGATCATCCCAATCAGGCCTCAGATGGTGGGGGTAAGAACTGGATGGCGTCCCGCTGGATGCGCTCGTCCAAATCTTGACCGAGCCTTTATCTGCCTTTCTCGAGCAATCCAAGGGAAAAATGCACAATCGCGCGGTCGCGACCGCCAAGGTCCCGGCGAATGTGCGGCACAAGTCCATTGGCGGTGAAAAGTTCGGAGACAGCCGCTGCCTGCGTCGCTCCAATTTCGACGGCAACCATCCCGTTCGGATTCAGGATACCGGAAAGCTGGGGAACAATGATGCGATAGGCGTCCAGGCCATCATGGCCGGCAAACAGGGCTTGCGGTGGTTCAAAATCCATGACGTCAGGAGGCAAGACTGCGCTGGCCTCGATATAGGGCGGATTGCAGAGAATCAGGTCAAATCCTTCGGATACGTCGGCCGCCCAGTCTCCCTGGACAAACAGGGCGCGTGCGGCGAGGCCGAGGCGTTCTGCATTGGCGCGTGCGATCTCGAGCGCCACTGGCGAGGCATCGATGCCAAGGCCGTGCGCCTCAGGCCATTGGGCAAGAGCTGCCAAAAGAAGCGCCCCGGATCCGGTGCCAAGATCAAGAATCCTTTCAGGGCTGGGGGCAATGCCTTCAGCCGGGCCAAAGAATTCAACAGCAGCTTCGATCAGGGTTTCGCTGTCAGGCCGGGGAATCAGAACGCCCGGTGCCACCGCAAGGTCAATGGTCCAGAAATCCCGACTTCCTGTGATATACGCAACGGGCTCGCGCCGTGCGCGCCGCGCCAGCAGGCCGGGGAAGGACGGGGGCTGTGGGTCATCAAGCGAACCGAGCAAAAGTTCCTCGCGTGACAGGCCCAAAGCATGGGCCATCAGGAGTTCGGAATCGAGCCGTGGAGTATCGGACAGGCTGGCGAGCTGCCGGCTTGCCGATGCTATGGCTTCACGCCGTGTCATCCAGCCCAGCCAGCCGTTCTGCCTCGTCGGCAGTAATCAGGGCACCGATCAGCTCGTCCATCTGGCCTTCGAGAATTTCGGGCAGTCGATGGAGGGTCAGGTTGATCCGGTGATCCGTCACGCGCCCTTGCGGGAAATTGTAGGTCCGGATACGTTCGGACCGATCGCCCGATCCGACCATCGATTTTCTCGTTCCGGCACGTTCCGAATGGAGCCTTTCCCGCTCCAGTTCGTACAGCCGGGTCCGCAGCACCTTGAGGGCCTTGGCCTTGTTCTTGTGTTGTGACTTTTCGTCCTGCTGGATGACGACAAGGCCAGAGGGAATGTGCGTGATGCGGACCGCACTATCCGTGGTGTTGACCGATTGTCCGCCGGGGCCGGAGGACCTGTAAATGTCTATCCTGAGGTCTGCGTCATTGATCTGCACGTCGACATCTTCGGCCTCGGGCAACACCGCGACAGTGGCAGCGGATGTGTGAATGCGCCCGCCGGACTCTGTGACCGGGACCCGCTGCACGCGGTGGACGCCGCTTTCAAACTTGAGACGGGCAAAGACTCCCTGCCCGGTGACGGATGCAACAACTTCCTTGTATCCGCCCATTTCCGCGGGAGATGCGGAAATCAGCTCCACCCTCCAGCCACGTTCCTCCGCATAACGGGAATACATGCGAAACAGGTCACCGGCAAAAAGGGCTGCTTCGTCTCCGCCCGTGCCAGCACGAACTTCAAGCATGGCCGATCGTTCGTCGGCGGCATCCTTTGGCAGTAGTGAGAGCGCGAGTGCACGCTCCGCCTCGGGCAAAGTGGCCCGAATTGAATCCGCCTCTTCCTGCGCCATTTCGCGCATTTCCGGGTCCGCCAGCATCGCGTCCAACCCTGCAAGCTCTGTCCGCAGCCGCTGCAGTTCGCCTGCCGCTGCCGCAACGGGTTCGACTTCCGCATATTCCTTGGAAAGGGCAATAAACCGGTCGGTCGGCAGGTCTCCAGACGCAAGTTGCGCCGAAAGCTCCTCGCGCTTCGCCAGCAATGCGGCGATCCGTTCTGCGGAAATGCTTGTCATGCGTCGATGCCACTCAAGATAAATTGAGCGCCAATGGCATCCAACACCTTTCGGGAGACATTGCTCCGGCCTGCATCGTCCTTGCCGGCATAGCTAAAGTAAAATTCCCCCATTGGGTCGCCTGCCTGGCGAACATAGAGAATGGACTGCGCGCCTTCTTTCCGTGCAATCTCCGCCCGTCGTTTTGCGTTGCCGCGCAAGGCCATTCCGGTTGCGACGCCCGCCCGACGCAGTGCCGCTGCAACAGCAAGGGCCTTGCCTTCAAGGCCAGCTTCCGTTGGTATGACCGTGACGTACGGGGCGCTGATGGGTTGCGAGTCAAGCAACATCCCCAGCCGCTCAATGCCCGCCGCCCAGCCGACTGCAGGCGTGTGTGGTCCACCGAGCGCTTCGATCAGGCCATCGTATCGGCCGCCACCAAGAACAGTGCCCTGCGCGCCCAGCCGGTCTGTCACGAATTCGAACGCCGTGTGCCGGTAATAGTCGAGGCCTCGCACCAGCCTTGATGCCCGCGTCCAGGCAACGCCAGCTGCATCAAGCCCCGCTGTCACGCTGTCGAAAAAGTCCCGCGCTTCGTCAGTCAGAAACACATCGATATCCGGCGCGCTGTCCGCAGCCGGGCGGTCGCGCGGGTCCTTGCTGTCGAGGATGCGCAAGGGATTCTTGTAGAGCCGCCCAAGGCTGTCCTCGGAAAGCTCTGCCCTATGGGACTCGAAATGCGCGATCAGCTCCGTGCGCCAGGCCTCTCTCGATGCGGCATCGCCAAGCGTATTGAGTTGAAGCGTCACGCCATCGCTAATGCCCAATTCCTTGAGCAGCTGGTCTGCAAAGCAGAGCAGTTCGATGTCTGCGGCCGGTTCGGCTGCTCCGATCACTTCGGCGTCCAGTTGGTGGAACTGGCGGAATCGACCCTTCTGCGGCCGTTCATAACGAAACAGCGGCCCATGTGTTGCCACCTTGAGCGGGGCGAACTGCTGCCATCCTTCGGTCAGATAGGCCCGCGCAATTCCTGCGGTGAATTCGGGGCGCAGCGTCAACGAATCGCCGCCGCGATCTTCGAACGTGTACATTTCCTTGGAGACGACATCGGTCGTTTCGCCAAGCGATCGGGCAAAGACGGCGGTCGCTTCGAACACAGGCACTTCAATGCGCTTGAAACCATAGAGCCTGCGCACGCGATCAAACGTTTCCACCACTTGATGGAAGCGATCGGCAGACTCGCCAAGCATGTCCTGTGTGCCTCGCACGGGCCGGGGTGTTTCGATTTTCGCCATTTGGCGCGCTCTCTAGGCGAAGGTTTACGAAAACGCTACCACCGCGGGCATGTCAGTTCCCATCAAGCGCAAGATCGGCAATCGCATAGCACCCGTGCGATTCATTGCTTTCATGTTGGCTTTCGCTGCGTTCGGGGCCGCTATCCAGTTTGAATCCGGGCAATGGCATCTTGCGGTCATGGGCGGATTTGACGTTGCGGCCTTGCTGTTCTTCGCCCTTCTGGTCCCAACCCTGCGTGATGCGGACGCCGGCGCAATACAGCGTCATGCAGCAGAGAACGACGCCAATCGCGGCACGCTTCTCGTGATTTCGGCTCTGATTGCCGCTGTTCTGCTCATCACTGTCGGCGTTGAATTGACCGGCTCGCGCGAGCCTTTTGCCGCATTGATCATTGCGACATTGGGGCTGGCCTGGGTTTTTGCCAACGCGCTCTATGCCATGCATTACGCCCATCTCTTTTATGGTCAGGCAACCGGTCGGCACGGGCTTGCCTTTCCCGGCACAGATACTCCGGACTATCTCGATTTCTTCTATTTCGCCTTTACGCTGGGCATGACGTTTCAGACATCGGATGTTGTGATCACCAGCCGAGCGATTCGGCGCATTGTGCTCGCGCAATGCCTCGCTGCTTTTGTTTTCAACATTGGCGTACTGGCCTTCACGATCAATACGCTCGGCAATCACTAGCCTGGGCTGGGGCTGTTTGCTGGCAATGTGAGCCGTATCGCCCTAAATTCAGGCCACTTGCTTGAACGGGGAGGGCTGCATGACAATCACCAACAGCGAAAGCGGGACCAATATCGCCGAGGTCGCCCAAGGCATCTGGCGCATCAACACGCCGGTCGGGATGGACGGAGACGTGGGGTTCTCTTTCAACCAGTATCTGGTGGAAGCGGATCGCCCCCTGCTGTTCCACACCGGACCGCGCCAGATCTTTCCACTGGTGCGGGATGCTGTCGCACACGTCATGCCACCTTCACGTCTGTACTTTATTGGCTTCTGCCATGTGGAAGCCGATGAATGCGGATCGCTGAACCAATGGCTGCAGGTTGCGCCCGACGCTGTGCCGCTGTGCAGTGCTGTGGCTGCCATGACCACGATCGGGGACATTGCGGCAAGGCCACCCAAAGTCATGACCAATGGCGAGGTCCTTGATCTCGGCGGACGCGACGTTGAATGGTTCGATGCGCCGCATGTGCCGCATGGCTGGGATAACGGCTTCTTGTTCGATCGGAAGACATCCACCCTTTTTTGCGGCGACCTGTTCACTCAGGGCGGTGCCGAGTCGGAGGCCCTGACCGAGGCCGATATCCTGACGCCAAGTGAGGGTTTTCGCGTTGCGATGGACTATTACGCCCATGGCCCGGAGACCCGGCCTACTCTGGCTCGGCTGGCGGCAGCCGCTCCCAGAACGCTGGCGTGCATGCATGGCAGTGCCTGGCGCGGTGACGGTGCAACATTGCTGATGAAGTTGGCAGACGCGGTCAGCGTCTGATGGCCAGTCTCGCTCTATCTCCCCAGTGGTGCGGGTCTTCGCGGGCTCACAGCACCGCTTCGTCCTTTAGTGCCACGAGACGGAAGCCAAGGTCGCGCACGTCGGCGGCGCTTCTCGTTCGGGCAACGATGGACGCGGACAGGCAAAAGCCGGGGGCTATGTCGGCAATGCCTACAGCTACGGTGCAGACACCTCGATGCGCGTCGTCTTCATCGATCGCAAAACCGTTCGTCCCCGCCTCCAGAACCTGTCTTTCATAGAGCTCGAACGACAGGTCTGTCTGCCACCTTACCCCGCTGAACCGGCGCGCAAGCTCAGTCTGATTGACCTTCTGGACTGCCGCAATGGCTCTTCCGGCCGCGCCATTGCCAAGCGGCTGCCTCTGGTCGTCAGCAAGGCTCAGCCGCATTCCGGAGTCGCTTTCAGCGTGGAAGACCAATTGCATGCGATCGCGGGATACGATTTTCCAAAGCCCAGCCGCAGCTTCTGCCTCGCGGGCAAAGCGGGCCAGCAACGGCCGCACCCGATCAATCAGCCCCGCGGACCGGCTTGTGCGCAGGATGTCCGCATTGTCCCAGGATTGGGCCAGCCGGTATTGCCTGGAACCCTCCCGTCGTTCCACGGCTCCCTCTGCCATCAGCGCTTTGAGGAGGTTCAGGCAACTTGACGGGCTGATGCCTGCCTCGCGGCCAATCTCGGACAGAGTCAGCAACTCGTGCTCGGCAAGCGTGCGAAGAATTGCAAAAGCTTGCGACACGGACCGGACAGGACTGTTCATCCCGATTTAGGTAATTTCACTATTTTGAAAAGACAATTCCGAATGTTGCAAAGGCGGATCGCTCTTCATATCCCGCATTCAGGACGAATCGTAAAAGGAACATGGCCATGAGCGGATGCCTTGACGGAAAGGTTGTTGCGATCACTGGTGCGGGCAGGGGTATTGGACGGGAATTGGCACACTATTGCGCCGAAAGAGGTGCAGCGGTGATCGTCAACGATCCGGGCGTTGCGCAAGCGGGGAATGGTGGGGACGCGGCCCCTGCGGAAACGACAGTTCAGGAAATACTGGCCAAGGGCGGCAAGGCAGCGGCAAATTTCGGCAATGTCGCAGATCCCAAAGAGGCAAGTTCCATCATTGAGGATGCGGTTTCCCGTTTCGGCCGGATTGATGCAGTTGTGAACAATGCCGGCATTCTGCGTGATACGATCTGGCACAAGATGAGTTATGAGGACTGGAAAAGCGTCATTGACGTGAATCTGACTGGCGTCTTCAACGTCTCGAAGGCAGCGACACCCTATTTTCGCGAACAGCAGGGGGGAAGTTTCATTCACTTCACGACGACCAGCGGACTGATCGGCAACATCGGGCAAGCCAATTATTCCGCAGCAAAGCTCGGCGTCGTGGCGCTCTCTCATTCTATTGCGCTGGATATGGCACGCGTGGGCGTTCGGTCCAACTGCATCGCTCCCTTTGCATGGAGCCGCATGACGTCATCCATTCCTGCTGAAACACCAGAACAGAAGGCGCGAGTCAGGCGCCTCCAGGAAATGTCCGCGGACAAGATTGCGCCATTGGTCGCCTATCTGGCGTCTGATCTGTCGAAGGACGTCACCAACCAGATTTTCAGCGTGCGCAAGAACGAGATCCTTCTGTTCTCAAAGCCGCGTCCCGTGCGTTCGATGTGCAAGCTTGAAGGCTGGACAGTCGAGGCAATTGCCGATGAGCTGATCCCTGCATTCCGTCCGGTATTTGCGCGTGCAGACGAGGTTTCTGCTCACGTGTTTCCTTATGATCCCATTTGACGGGTGATTTGAAGAACCCCGCGCACCATGGCATGTGCGCCGGAGATGACGGCAATACAACAACCGGAGACTGATATGACCCTGCGGCGCGCAGCAATTGTTTCCCCAATTCGTACAGCAGTTGGCAAGTTTGGAGGCAGTTTGGCCAGCCTCGATGCAGGTAAGCTGGGAGCCGTCGTGCTCAAGGCCCTGATCGAAAGAACCGGCATTGATCCGGCGAAGGTCGACGATGTCGTGTTCAGCCAAGGCTATGGCAACGGTGAAGCGCCCTGCATTGCGCATTGGTCCTGGCTTGCCGCCGACCTGCCGATAGACGTGCCGGGTTACCAGCTTGACCGTCGCTGTGGATCGGGGCTGCAGGCTGTCGTCAATGCTGCCATGATGGTGCAAACAGGCATGTCTGACGTGGTTGTCGCTGGCGGCGTGGAATCCATGTCGAATGTGGAGCATTACAGTACGGATATCCGCAAGGGCATGCGCAGCGGCAATCTGACGCTGCATGATAGGCTGACGCGGGGGCGCGTCATGTCGCAACCGATCGAGCGATTCGGGGTGATCACCGGCATGATCGAAACGGCAGAAAACCTTGCCAGGGATTATGGCATCAGCCGTGAACAGGCCGATGCCTATGCGGTTCGCAGTCACCAGCGGGCTGCTGCTGCTTGGGCGAACGGCCGTTTTGACGATGAACTCGTCCCCGTTTCGATTCCTCAAAAGAAGGGAGAGCCCATCATCTTTGCGCATGATGAGGGGTATCGCGCGGATGCGAGCATGGAAACGCTCGGTGCGCTCAAGGCCATTGAGGCAAAGACAATTCCTGGCGCTGTGGTGACCGCCGGCAATGCGAGCCAGCAAAACGATGCCGCCGCCGCGTGCCTTGTCGTTGCGGAAGACAAACTTGACGCGCTCGGGCTTGAACCGATTGCATGGTTCCACAGCTGGTCAGCGGCGGGCTGTGATCCCAGCCGCATGGGCATCGGGCCCGTACCTGCCGTCGAACGGCTTTTTGCCCGCAGCGGGCTGGGTTGGAAGGATATTGACCTTGTGGAACTGAATGAGGCGTTTGCGCCTCAGGTTCTCGCCTGCCTCAAGGGCTGGGGATGGTCCGACGATGATGGCCGCAACGACATTCTGAACGTGAATGGTTCAGGAATCTCGCTTGGCCACCCGATTGGCGCGACAGGCGGACGCATCCTTGCCAATTTGACCCGTGAACTGGTGCGCCGTGATGGCCGTTATGGTCTCGAAACGATGTGCATTGGGGGTGGCCAGGGCATCGCAGCAATATTTGAACGAGCCCGTTAGGCCTGCTCTCGCCCCGGCTTGGTCAGGCTGACTGGCTTCGTGATCGAGCGTGGGCGCAACAGGGTTGAAAGGTCTCGCGCCGGGTTCAAGGGCGGCGGGCCTGGCGGCCTGAGTTCGATCGAACCTTGGAATCCCTTCGTGCGGGAGTGGGCAATCGGCAGAAACCTGGAAAAATGGTGGGCGTGGCAAGGATTGAACTTGCGACCCCTGCGATGTCAACACAGTGCTCTACCACTGAGCTACACGCCCACTCTGGAGGAGGCCCCTAGCGACATGCGGCGCGCGCCGCAACCCCGCTCAACTCAGTCCTGACATGCTTCCGACTTCGAACACCCGATCGACCTCAAGGACAAGGTCCTTCAGATGGAAGGGCTTTGACAGAACCTTGGCATTTGGCATGGCCTGACCGGCCCGAAGCGTGACTGCCGAAAAGCCTGTAATGAACATGACGCGCAAGTTTGGATCGATGACGGAAGCCTTCTGGGCCAGTTCGATACCGTCCATTTCGGGCATCACAATATCGGTCAGCAAAAGGTCGAACCGCTCGCCGCTCTGGATCAGTGCGAGCGCAGCGGTTCCGCGATCGACGGCTTCCACGCCATAGCCTGCGCGCGACAGGGCCCGCGCCAGAAAATCGCGCATGGCATCATCGTCATCGGCAAGCAAAACCCGAATCATTCTTTCGCCCTGTTCCCACCGTTCCCGGTAACCGTCTGTGAATCACGCATCGCTAGCACAGCAGTCCCTAACAATTCCGCCATTGTGCGGCTCAAAGCGAATGATTACCAGTTCAAAGATGGTAAATCCCCCTTTCGTTCGATTTGGCTGTGCTGATC
>CAYSCC010000019.1:0-11789 GCA_964429375.1 uncultured Chakrabartia sp. | reverse complement strand
GAACGGCAATGAGGAACTGTCAGAGGCTGTATGGCCACGCAATTGCAGGGCTGGTGGGAACTCTGCTCGTTGCGGGATGCGCGTCGGAAGTCCGCCAGACAGCGGTCGTTCGCCCAGCACAGGCGCCGGCACCGGTGCCGCAATTGACAGCGCCCAGCCGGCCATCTGCACCGATCAATGCCAATCTTTCGGAGCATGAAGCCCTTTGGCATATGCGCTCGGCGCTTAACGTCGCTGCCCTCAGTTGCCGTGCGGGCAAGGTCGCCGGGATTGCATCGAGCTACAATCGAATGCTCGCACGGCACAAAACCGCCCTGGCTGCAGCCAACACTGCCGAAATGGCGCCATTCAAGGCTCGCTTTGGCACGAAATGGTCTGGTGCATATGATGCGCACGCAACGCGGCTGTACAATTTCTTTGCCATGCCCACCGCCCAGCCGCGGTTTTGTCCCGCTGCCCAGCAGGTTCTTGCCAAAGCCAATACCATGACGGCGGACGCGATTGTCAGCTACGCGCCTTCGGCTCTGGCGCAACTTGAAGCGCCCTTCCTGGTTCGGGCGTCCCGGTCCCGCAGCTAGCCAACACCCCGCTCGTCCGCGGGCAGCAATTCAGCGGTCCGTTCTTCCGATCTGCGCCTTTCAGCCCAGGCCGCTAGAGGACCATTTGTGTCTGGGTAATCAGCGCAACGGGTTTTCCATCGCTGCGCGTGATGTGCGTCTGCCACACCGAGAGCCGCCGCCCGATGGAAACCGGCGTGGTCACACCCATGACGGTTTCCCCAACCGGCGCCGCCCCAAGAAAGTTGGTCTTGCTTTCAATCGTCGTTGTTCCCGTGGCGCCCTCGGGCAAATTCAGGAAAGCCCCAATTGCGCCAAGCGCGTCAGCGAAGGCCATGATTGCGCCCCCGTGCATGATATTCCCCGCTGTGCACAGGTCGGCACGAACCTCAAGCTCGCCAACGATTCTGTCTTTCTGCGCATGGGAGACCTGAACGCCCATCAGCTTTGAAAAGGGCATGGAATCCGCTGGATTGGTGTTCATGCATGCAGTCCTTCATTCACACATTGCGGGTGTTCGACCTTCAAAGGCTTCAGCGATCATCCCGTTCAGTTTTCTGGCCTGGGCGGTCCAGACCTGTTCCTGCTCTTTGGTCCAGGATGGTCCCGCCGCCTGGGCCAGGGTGAGGACAATCATGTCTACAAAGGCAAAATACTGTTCGAGTGGAATCGGCCCGTAGTTTCTGTGGAGATCGACAAAATTCGTGATTGTCACCGGAACCCAGCTTTCCCGGGTTGCAAGCCCGATGAGGGCATCAACAGTTTCCATCGTCATGCGGCCTTGCGCTGCTTCCAGATTGGTGAAGGTTGAGCGCTGGTCAGGAAAGGCCCCAAAAAAGCGTTCAAATTGCAGGGGCGCGATGTCAACGCCAGCGTCTGCAATCGCGACTAGCGATTGCTCCATTGTCTCGGCCAGGCTGTCAAAGGTCACGCTATTTCCTTTTTCGAGAAGGGCCAGACGATGACGCCCCCTGTCCAGAGTGCCCACCACACAAAGACTGGCTGGAATGCAAGTCTCGGCCCATGATACCACCAGCTCAAATGCGTGCCACCGATCGCAATGTCATTGAGCGCGTGGTTGATATTCGCCGGGAAAACGCAAACCGCATAGGCTGCCAGGCCGATGCCGGCTGCTGCGCGCAATCGAGGAATGAACACCAGGGCGATTGCGCCCGCAATTTCGGCAAGGCCTGTCAGAAAGACCACAGTTTCAGGATAAGGGACCCATTCCGGCGTGATTTGAAGAAACCCCTGAGGAGAGCGGACATGCGCAATGCCAGCAAGCAAGTAAATCAGGCCCAGCAGGACGCGCAGCAAGTCCCGGACCTTATGTCGTGTGATCGTCATGCGGGGACTATTCCCCGCAGCGGCCATGAAGTCAAAGCAGAGCGCAGGGTTGGTGTTCAGTTTCATGGACATCAATCTATGAGCCGCATGCACCCCGTCAGTCTTCGTGAAGCAGCTCCAGCTTCATGCCGTCAGGATCCTCGAAGAACAGGGCGTAATAGCTCTCCGAATATTGCGGATATTCTGCCGGGGAATCCAGAATGGGAATTCCATTTGCAATGAGGTGCTCATGAAACGCGTCAACGTCAGTCCTGCTGGCCGCCCGCCAGGCAAGGTGATGAAGGCCTGGCGCATAGCGGCGATGGACGTGTGAAACCCAATCGTCATGCGCGCGCCTGAGCCCAAAGGAAATCAGACCATCGTCCGTCGCGAGATCCCACTCGCAGGCGTCAGGATCATCCCTGACTCTTTGATAGCCAAGAAATTCGAGCAGCAGCCCGTACACACGCCGTGCTGCGCGCAGGTCACTGACATTCACGTCGATATGGTGAATTCCGCCGCTTTGTCTGGTCCGCACGACTCATGCCCAGTTTCTTGATCATCCAAGGGATAACCAGTTGGTCGGGCTAGTCCAAGTGGGCGTCAGGCAGCCTTGCGCAGTCGAGCCACCGATTGTGTGTCCGCTGCCTTGGCCGGCATTCTGTTCCAGGCGTCTAGCGCAGCGATCTTGTATGCTTCGGCAAGCGTTGGATAATTGAACGTGTGTTCGATGAAATAGTCGAGCGTTCCGCCAAGATTGGCCACAGCCTGACCTATGTGGATGAGTTCCGTCGCACCTTCGCCGATAATGTGGACACCAAGCAGGCGGCGGTCCGCAAGGCCGAAGATCATCTTCAGAAGCCCGCCTCCGACGCCCATGATGTGGCCGCGTGACGTTTCCCGGAGCCGGGCAACGCCAACCTCGAATTGCAGGCCCGCTGCGCGCGCTGCATTCTCGGTCATGCCAACGGACGAGATTTCCGGGACCGCATAGATGCCAAACGGGAAAATTTCCGCGCCTTTGGGCAGGGGTGCGCCAAAGGCATGGCAAGCGGCAATCCGGCCCTGTTCCATGGATGTGGATGCAAGGCTGGGGAACCCGATAACGTCTCCGGCGGCATAGATGTGCGGAACGACTGTCTGCATGGACTTTGCATCGACAGAGAGTTTTCCGCGGGAATCCGCTTGAAGACCGCAGGCATCCAGCCCCAGTTCGGCCGTCGCCCCAATGCGTCCGGCGGCATAGAGCAGCATGTCAGTCATGACGGTTCGACCGTCGCTTGTCGTCGTCCGGACAACTCCCTTTTGCAGGGTGACATTTTCCACGGTCACGCCAAGGCGGACAGAGATTCCTCGATCCCTTAGCTGATGAAGGAGATAGTCGGTGATCTCGCTGTCGATGAAATCGAGAATGGTATTGCGCGGTTCAATGATCGTCACAGGAATATCGAGTGCGCTCATGATGGTTGCATATTCGATGCCGATAACACCCGCGCCAACGACTGCGAGGCTGCGTGGCAAACGTGGGGTTTCGATAAAGGCATCGCTATCAAGGATGTGGACGTCGTCAAACTTGACCGTCTCTGGGCGATAGGGGCTGGTTCCCACTGCGATCAGGATATGGTCTCCATAGACGGTTTCCTCCCGCGTGGAGCCCCGTTCGCAGTGCGTTATCGTGATGTGATGCGGGTCCTTGAATCGGCCAAAACCCTTTGCGACCCGCACTCCATTGCGTGCAAACTGGAGCTCGAGCACGTCGACCTCATGCTTCAGGGTTGTGGCGATGCGTGCGCTCAGATCGTCTGCGCCAATATCGCGCTTGACCCGATACGCCTGCCCATAAAAGCCACGTTCCCGCCAGCCAGACAAATTGAGTGCAGTTTCCCGCAATGTCTTGGACGGGACCGTGCCCGTGTGGACCGACACACCGCCAATTTGGGCACGGTTGTCTACAACAAGGACGGACTTCCCAAGCTTTGCTGCCTGAATGGCAGCGCGGCGACCGGCTGGTCCACTGCCAAGGACGATGAAGTCATATCTGGTCATGTAATGTCCTCGTTCAGCGCACGTGGAACCCGGGACGGGGAACCGCTGTCTTTGAAAATTCAATGTGTGACACGGCAGGCGCGCCCGTTAGGGCCTGCACCACTGTTTCAAGGCTGATCTGCTTGTCGAATTTGATTCCGACTTCGTTGCGTCTTGACCAGGCAATCTTTGCCCTGATTTCACCGATCCCTTTCAGGGTCACTTTCACGGGGTGGCCGCGTTTCAACATGACGGGCAGGGTCGTCCGAAGTCCACCCCGGGAAATATCCAGAACACGCGATTTGGCTGACGGTTCAAGCTCATCGTACTTGACGTTGACGAGCAAAAGCATCGACCTGCGGCTCGCAGATCTGCGTTCGGCTTCTTCATCGCAAGATGCGCCAGCTCTTTGCGCGGCCTTCGTCACCTGTCTTTTCGCCTTCGGTACCTAACGGGATCAATCTTCCATTAGGAACGGCACAAAGCGCGAAATATTTACCTTAACGAAGCAATCAGCATTTTAGAACCGCTCAGCCCTCAGGCTGCGGCATGGCTCGTATTTGCCCCAGGCCTGTAGTCGATGTCCGAGAGCAGGTCTTCAACGGCCTTCAGACCGGCCGGAGAGAGACGAAGGAGATAGGATCTTCCATCCTTCGGGTTCTTCGAACGCTCGATAAGACCGCGCTCAGACAAGACAGTCACGTACCGCAAGGCCGTGGTAATGGGCACCATCGATGCCGCGCATACACTGGTGACACTTACATCCTGATTGCGACTGTTGTGGATATAAAGATCGAGGATGATGTCCCAGGCAGGATCCGAAAAGATATCGCCCCCAAATCGCTCATTCATCAAGGCTTCCCGCCGGCGGCGCATCTGATACATTTTTTCGGCGATCGTCGTCAGGTCTTGTTGAGGAAGCTCGCGCGGGCCTTCTTTGACCTCAGAGCTGGTCTTTATCAATCGAGACAACAGATTCACAAATACTGAGAGTTCCTTGGCATCCAGGCCAAGGCTGTTCAGCTCCAAATCATCTCCGAGAAGGTGAACCTGACCCATTTGCGTACCCTTCGTCACAAATCGACTTGAATTCTTCTATATTCCAACAGGTCCAAACTGTATCAATAAGTATGACTACTAACCTTGTTTACACCTGTGTAACTAACCATCTCTCCCTTGCAATTTTCGAACTAGTTGTTCGCTGAAAAGGAAAGAATGTAAAGCCAAAACTGCAAAAAACATTCCGAAGTCATCCATTTTGACAGTGGTTTCTGCCATTCAAGCATGACTCCTCAGGCGTGGAGCGAATCTGGAGGCATATTGCCAGTTCCATTCACACCAAAAAAATGACATTTTGCGTCATGGCCGAAAGCAGAAGCGATTCCGTCAACCTCCCATTGCAGCATTTGCGCATGGCTCTGCGTATGTTTGGCGGCGCGACAGAAACCATCGAGAAACTGCTAAGTGGCACTGGCCTTCATACGAAGGACATTGACGACCCGCACCTCTCTCTCGGGGCAGCGGAACTCATGATAATTTGCGACAATGTCGCTGAAATGCTTGGCGAAGACTGGTTCCTGAACTTGCCGATCCTTTGGAGTGCCGACCCCCATTCGGAACTCGGACTGGCCATGCGGATGGCACCAGATTTTCGTGCTGCGATCGATGTCATGTCGGAGTTTGCACAATTCCGATGGCCGATCGTTCATGTGGAACGCCGGGACAATCATGCAAACATCGTGATCGAGATCAGCTTGCTCATTTCCGCAAGCCCACAGAACCAGAAATTCGCACTCAGCGTTGCAATGCTGTCGTTCCAGACGATTGTGAACACGATGCTTGTCAAGGGCGCGGAACAGATCAAGTATGAATTCGCAGGCGCCCCTCCCGTCTATGAACGGCGACTTGCAGAGCTTTTTTCAGGAAATGTATCCTGGGGACATGCACGTTCGGCCATTGTTGTGCCGCACGATGTGACGCTTCAGGCTTCTCCGATGGCAAGCCCGCCACTCTTTGCGACGATGATCCGGGAGTTGCGAAAAATTGCAGCAGCGCAAGGTCAGAAGCAGCCCCTGATTTCCCGAAGGGTAGCTCTGATGCTCGACAATATCACGCAAGGGCGGCTTGATGCGGCTGAAATCGCGGATAGGATCGGAATTTCAAGGCGGACCTTGGAGAGACGGCTTCGAGAGGAAGGCACAAGCTTTCGCGAGTTATCCAATGAGTCCTTGAAACAGAGGCTGCAGCAGTCTCTGCGAGACCCCGGCCTGACGGCAGAGGCTATGGCCGAACGCCTTGGTTTCCACGATGCATCAAGCCTCCTGCGCGCAAGCAGGCGCCTTTTTGGCGCTTCGCTTTCGGAATTGAGGCGCGACGCAAAGGCGGGGTCGAAATCGCCTTGAACGGGTGACAGTCTGCCGCTTTCGCGTCAGGACGATGCCAATCTGGCCTTTGTGCGCTCTGCAATCCGTCTCTCGAGGATCGAAAGTGGCATTGCCCCCTCGTTCAGTATGTCGTGGAACTGTTTCAGATCAAACTTGGGCCCGAGCGCCGCTTGCGCCTGCGCGCGTGCCTTGACCCAGGCAGCGTGGCCAACCTTGTAACTACAGGCCTGGCCAGGCTGAGTGCAGTATCGTTCCACTTCCCGCTGGGAACGGGGCGCCGCAAATCCTGTCGTCTGGACCAAATAGTCCGTTGCCCGTTCGCGCGACCAGCGCTTCGTGTGTATGCCGGTGTCAACCACAAGGCGGGCCGCGCGAAACAGGAAGGATTGCAGATAGCCCGCCCTTTCAAGCGGGGTTGCATAGCCGCCAAGTTCATCCGCAAGCTGCTCGGCATAAAGCGCCCAGCCTTCGCTGTAGGCGCTGAAACCGCCAATTTTGCGCAGGGTCGGTATGTCCCCTGAGGTTTGTGCCGTGCTGATCTGGAGGTGATGGCCGGGCACGCCTTCATGATAAGTGAGCGCTGGCAGGCTGTATCTTGGCCAGTCCCCGACATCCTTGAGGTTGATGAAGTAGATCGCGGGTCGCGTACCATCGAGTGATGCGCGATTATAGTAACCGTTTGACGCGCCGTCCTGGATTTCGACGGGCACCGCCCGGATCTCAAGGGGGGTATTTGGCACAGTGGCAAAGGCTTGCGCCAACTTGGCATACATGGCCTTCACACCGTCATTCAGTCCGGCGATCAAGGCCGCTTTGCCTTCCGAAGTCCCTGCATAAAGCTGCCCCGGGTTCACATTCAGCGCAGCCAGGCGTGCGCCGACCGAGCCGTTGGTGATCCCCTGTGCCTTCAGGATCGCATCGAGTTGAGAGCTGATCTCTGCGACCTGATCAAGCCCCATCCGATGAACTTCATCTGGCGGAATGTCTGTCGTTGTCCATTGCTTCAAGGCAGCGCCATAAATGGCATCCCCCTGCGGCACGCGCCAAAGTCCGTCACCTGCCGCAGTCTTTGCCTTAAGGGACTTTATCAGCTCAATTTGGCGATCAAGTGCCGGGTAGACCTCTCCGTCCACAAGTGCGGCGGCCTTTGCTTCCCATTCGCCTGCAATGCCCTTGGCAGCGGCGCGAGTGGCAAGCGACTGGACAAGGCTGCTGCTCTGTGCCTTTTGCCGACGCAACTTCTCCATCTGGCCAAGCGTAAGATCCAGCGAAAATGCCGGTGCGATATACCCACGGGCGGCATCCGCCTCCTGGACGGCGCTGTCGGCATCAAGCGAAACTGCGAATGCCTGAAGCCGAGCCAGATATGCATCGCAGTCCGCTGTCGAATTGATTGTGTGCGCGGTATTCAGGAAATCAGGAACCTGGAAATAGGCCCCGCCTTGCTGGAAAATGCGATACGGGCGCCCGACGGATGAAAGGCCGAACCGGGCCGGCGCGACCGTCTGTTGTTCCAAAAAATATGTCACCACTTCAAGGTTCAGGGCAGAGGCGGGGGACAGATCTGCCGGACTGAACTGTGCCAGTTCGCCAAGCCCCTTGCGCACAAGTTGCAGCTGCTTTTGCGTGCCCTCTGCAGAATCATCGTCAAGGCGCGATTTGGCTGCCGCACGGGCTCCCTTGTCCAACCCAAGGCTTGTTGTAAGTTCGGGAGAGATATCCAGGAAGCGCTGGAAAATCGTCTCAAAGGCTGCGCCGAGCTCGCTTTCCCGTGTTGAAGTCTGGGCGGCGCTGCGGCCGGCGGTTGCAACAAGAGCGGCCATGCTGCTGGAAATGACGAATGTTCTGCGGTCCATACCACCTCCCTGTATCTGCTCAGCCCGGACTAACCAGGCTGGCCTGCCCGTCCAGACAAATCTGGCCCAATGGCAATATCTTTCGACAAGCAGCATGATTGGTCTGCCGGACACCGCCTGATTATCGCGCGCCACTGTTGCCCTGCACGCTATTTCGGCAAACAGGGCAGGCGATTCGCGGTAACAGCATCAAGGGCAATTTTCATGACGTTCAACGACCTGGCATCCCCGATCAGCCTGATTGAAACGCGACGGTCTGGCAAACCAAGGGACATGATCGCACCGGGGCCGGATGCTGCGCAGCTCGACCGTATACTTGCCGCTGCAATGCGGGTCCCCGATCACGGCAAGCTGGCCCCATGGCGTTTTGTCGTGGTCGATCCCGAAAGGCGCGGCGAGCTGGCGGCTGCCATGCTGGAGGCTTATTTGGCAGAACGGCCGGACGCCAGCCGGCTTGAACAGGACGCAGTCGAGCAGTTTTGCCATCAAGCCCCAACGCTGGTTGTTGTTGTTTCAAGGCCAGTCGCGGAGTCCAAAATCCCCCTTTGGGAACAGCAGCTTTCGGCAGGGGCGGCATGCACCATGCTTTTGCACGCGGCCCATGCCCTTGGGTTCGTCGCCAGCTGGCTGACCGGATGGGCGGCCTATTCGCCTGCAATCAGAGGCCTCTTTGCAGGTCCGGATGATCGGATCGCCGGGTTCATGTTCATTGGGACCGCAGGCCGCCCCCTCAGCGAACGTCCGCGTCCGTCCTTTGACGAGATTGTGCATCGTTGGCGCGGAAAATTAGAGGGCTGACAGCAAGCAATCTTTGGTGTATTAGAAGTACATGACACCAAATGATTCCGCCGATATTCCAGTCTATCTACGTTTGAGGGGTCTGCTTGCAGCAGCCATTCTCGAAGGAAAGTTTGCTGAAGGTGACCAGTTGCCTTCGGTCCGCTCATTTGCGGCGGATCATGGCGCCAATCCTCTCACTGTGGCCAAGGCCTATCAGGCGCTTCAGGATGACGGGTATGTGACGGTCAAGCGTGGGGTCGGGATGTTTGTTGCCGGCGGCGCTGTTGATCGTCTGCGTGTTCAGGAGCGCGAAACGTTCCTGACGCGCGTCTGGCCAAGAATGCGGGCTCACATTGAGCGTCTAGGGATTGATCCTGCCGAACTGGTCACCCGCGAAACTGCCTGAACGCTGGCCAAGCGCAGTCATCGTGACTATAGCATGACCGTCTCTTGAGCGAATTGATGGTCCTATGGTGTTCAAGCGGCTGTTTGGCCGAAAAGAAGAATCCCCGCCGCGCATCTGGTCCGTACCCGAAGGGCAACGAATCTATGCGATTGGCGACATTCATGGTCGGCTCGACCTGCTGGACCAGCTGATTCTCGAGATCGAACGGGACAATGCGGCCCGAAGCCGAGTGAGGACGCAGATTATCTTCCTGGGGGATTTGTGCGATCGAGGCCCAAATTCCCGTGGTGTCATCGAACGCGTGATGCAGCTTGCCTCGGCAAGTTCGGATGTTCGCCTGATTGCCGGCAACCATGAGGAGCTGCTGATCCGGGCATGGGAGGGCGATCTTCGATCGGCTGGCTTGATTGGGCGCGTTGGTGGTCGGGAAACCCTGCTTAGTTATGGTGTCGAGGAAGCCCAGTTTGATGAGGCCGAGCCTGAAGAATTGCTGGCACTGTTCAAAGCCAATATTCCGGAGCACCATATTGCGTTCCTGAAAAGTGCCGATGACTGGGTCATCGCGGGCGACTATCTTTTCGTGCATGCCGGCATTCGGCCCGGAGACGCAATCGAGGAACAGCGGACCAGCGACTTACGATGGATTCGTCGCGACTTTACCGAATTCGAAGGCGATCACGGCATGATGGTCGTTCACGGCCATACGATAGCTGAGGATGTCGAAGAGCGCGCCAACCGGATCGGCATCGATACGGGCGCCTTTGCCTCAGGCAGGCTCACGGCACTTGGCTTGCAAGGCTCGGACCGCTGGTTCCTCCAGACCTAGAGGATCTCGTGCACAATCTCCTGAGGTCGGCAAAGCCGCACTCCCTTGTCGGTTGCGACGAGTGGCCTTTCGATCAGAATTGGTTCCTTAGCCATAGCCTGCAGGATGGTTTCATCATCAGCATCGAGGAGCCCGAGTTCCTCTGCCGGTGAGCCTCGTGTACGAAGGCCCTGACGGGCGGTGATCCCGGCGCGTGCGTATAAGTCTCTGAGCGTTTCGACGTTCGGTGGCGTTTTCAGATATTCAATCACCGTCAATTCGACACCATCCGTCTCCTGCAGGATGGCCAAAGTCTTGCGCGATGTGCCGCAATTGGGATTGTGCCAGAGAGTCGCTTTCATACGGTGTTGTTCCTTTTTAACTGAAAACTGATTCTTTTTTGCGTATAAGGACTCGATGTCGAAACCTCGGATTGTGTGGAGCGAAATAACCGCATGATTGTTAGCCGTCGACAGTTTGTGGCAGGATCCGCTGCGTTGGCCGTAGTGCCAACACGGGCGCTCGCTGCCGTCGAAGAAGACCGGCTTCGCATGATTGCTCATCGAGAGCTGACCCGGAACCAGTCGACCATCTGGCTGCGCGACACGGTTGGTATCGCCGATTTCAGCCGCCCTTCAAATGAACCTCGGTTTTTTGTGGTCGACATGGTCGGCGGACAGGTTCGATCGTTTCTTGTTGCCCATGGTCGGGGATCTGATCCGGAACACGAAGGCGTCGTGCGCCGCTTTTCCAATGAGTTTCAGTCCCTTGCGTCGTCGCGTGGGGCTTTCCTGACCCATACCTGGTATGAGGGGATACACGGACCTTCGATGCGCCTCTATGGGCTCGACCCGGACAACAGCAATGCGGAAGCACGGGCGATTGTGGTGCACGGGGCTTGGTATGCGAATCCGGACATGATTGAAAAATGGGGCAAGCTTGGCCGCAGTGACGGTTGTTTTGCATTTCCCCAGGATGATCTGATGCAGATTATCGCGCGGGTTGGCCCGGGACGGCTGATCTTTTCTGACAAGCTTTCAGAAGCCTGATTTCCTTCAGGCGCCGGGGGCCTCAATCGGTACGACGACAGCGGCAGGTGTCACGACCTTGTCCTGACGCGGCTGGGCAAAGGATGCAATCACCGGAGCATCGCGGCCATAAATGTCTGCAAAGCTGTTGAGCTTGCCGTCACCGTTGCTTGCCATGGTGAAATAGTTGATGAACACCTGAACCGGCTCGTTAAACGGAATTCTGTCATTCAGGCCGCGCTTGAAGAGCGTTGCAGCCTCATGTGGATCAAAGCCGGCTTGCAGGATCGACATCAGGATCGCGAATTCGACCGCGCGGTCGGTGCGGATGCACCCGTGGCTCAGCGCGCGAACCGGACGTTCAAAAAGAGACCGGGTTGGCGTATCATGCAGGAAGATCGCATGCGGATTGGGCATGTCCATTTTCATCATGCCAAGTGAATTTCCGGGACCGAATTTCTGCACGACGGAGAGGTTTTTGCCTGACCCCGTCCACGTATAGCCGCGCGCGCGAGCTGCCGCAGGATTGTTCGCGATAAGTGCCCCGACGCTTTCCTTGATGATGCTATGGGGGATCGTCCAGGTGGGATGTATTATCATGCCAATCGCTTGCGCATCCAGT
>CAYSCC010000018.1:0-11906 GCA_964429375.1 uncultured Chakrabartia sp. | reverse complement strand
TGATGAAAAAGGGAAAGAGTGCCAGCAGCGTCAGATAGGCAAGATTGCCGGCATGGATGAAGCCATCATTGTACACACCAACCACGGCCCGGCGGGCGAATTCGAAAATCGGGGAGCCCGGCCCGATCCGGCCCAGCAGGCCGGGTTTTGGCGGATGGGCACCCGGATGGACCCGCCTCGCTTCGGGCGATTCGGGCGAGACATCGCGCATCAGCCGAGGCCGGACCTCGGATTGCGTGCGTCCGTCCACCCTTCGGCAAAGGCTCTCAGGCTTTCGTCATCTGCGGGAATGTCAATGAGCAGCGTCACCAGCTGGTCGCCGCGCGTTCCGCCTTTTGCGGTGAAGCCCTTGCCCTTCAGGCGCAGGACCTTGCCCGAACTTGAACCCTTGGGGATATTCAGCATGACAGCCCCTTCGACAGTCGGCACCCGGACCGGTCCACCAAGCACGGCCTCTTTCAGAGTGACGGGCAGATCAAGGCGGACATTGTCTCCATCGCGCTCAAAATGCCGATGCGGGCGCACCTCAATGGTCACGATTGCATCGCCCGCGCCGCCCGGCCCGGGCTGCCCCTTGCCAGACAGTTTCATCTGCGTGCCCGTTTCAACTCCGGCTGGCAGTTTGAGGTCGATCGTCTTGCCGTCCTGCAACGTGATGCGCTGCGGCGCGAGCCGTGCGGCATCTTCAAAGGACACGGCCAGGCGATAGGCCACATTCGACCCTTTCTGAGGGGGTGCGGATCGGCCGCCAAATCCGCCAAACCCTCCGCCGCGACTTCGCCCGCCGCCGAAAATTCCTTCGAACAGATCGCCGAGGTCCGCTGCAGCGGCATCGCCGAACCCGCCCTGAAAACCGCCTTGCCCGCCGCGGAAGCCGCCTTGCTGCCCGCCAAAACCCGCAAAGGGATTGGCGGGATTGCCATGTTCGTCGATTTCCCCCCGGTCAAACTGCGCACGCTTGTCCGCGTCGGAGAGCAGGTCATATGCGCTGCTCACTTCCGCAAAGCGTTCAGTTGCCTTGGGATTGCCCTTGTTTGTGTCGGGATGAAGCTCCTTGGCGAGCTTGCGATAGGCCTTCTTGATATCGGCCTCGGTCGCGCCCCGCGATACGCCAAGAGTTGAATAAGGGTCAGCCATTATCCCTAGCTAGTGACTGGGTTGATGAACGGCAAGATTTCAGCCGCGATCTGACTTTATTTGCGTATGGTGACGAATGACCTCGTTGATGATGAAGCGCAGGAACTTTTCCGTAAAATCGGGATCGAGATCCGCTTCTTCGGCAAGCGATCTCAGCCGCGCGATCTGCTTTTCCTCGCGGGTCGGATCGGCGGGTGGAAGCCCATTGTCTGCCTTGTACTGACCGACGGCCTGGGTCACCTTGAACCGCTCTGCGAGCAGATAGACAAGCGCAGCATCGATGTTGTCGATGCTCTGGCGATATTGCTGCAGCTTTTCAGGCGTCATCACGTGAAGCCCTTGTTCGCAAATGATGGATCTTGCAAGCAGGAACTCCTGCTTTGCACTTGCGCGCACGCATCTTGGCCGTCAGAGATACTGGCATCATGACTGCAACGCTCCATCGCATTGGCACGGACAGGCAACCGTCGCTGGATTCCATCATCACTCTGGTCGCGGCCGAGATGAACAATGTCAATTCGGTCATCCTGGAACGAATGCAGTCGCAGATCCCCCTGATCCCGGAACTGGCCGGCCACCTGATTGCCGGCGGCGGCAAGCGGATGCGGCCGATGCTGACCCTCGCGACGGCGCGCCTGCTGGATTATTCGGGCACACGTCATCACAAACTCGCTGCGGCGGTGGAGTTCATCCACACAGCCACGCTGCTGCATGATGATGTCGTGGATGGGTCCGATCTCAGGCGCGGGCGCAGGACAGCCAACATTATCTGGGGCAATCCGGCCAGCGTGCTCGTTGGCGACTTTCTCTTCAGCCGGTCATTCGAACTGATGGTCGAGGACGGAAGCCTGAAGGTCCTCAAGATCCTTTCCAATGCTTCGGCCGTCATTGCCGAAGGGGAGGTCAACCAGTTGACGGCACAGCGGCAGGTCAGCACGGGCGAAGACAAGTATCTTGACATCATCGGCGCGAAAACGGCTGCGCTCTTTGCTGCGGCCTGTCGCATTTCGGCCGTGGTGGCCGAGCGCGACGAAGCAACAGAGGAAGCGCTCGACAGCTATGGTCGCAACCTGGGTATTGCCTTCCAGCTTGTCGATGACGCGATCGACTATGCATCGGATGCCGAAACCATGGGCAAGGGGGTCGGCGATGATTTTCGCGATGGCAAGGTGACCTTGCCGGTCATTCTAGCCCACGCACGTGGCAATGCGGAGGACAGGGCCTTCTGGCAGGCGGCGATGGAAGGACGCCGGATTTCGGACGATGACCTTGATCATGCCAAGTCTCTGCTCGTACAAACCCGTGCCATAGATGACACGCTCATGCGCGCGCGCCACTATGGACAGCGCGCAATCGACGCCCTTGGCCCCTTTGCTGCGAGCGCTGCAAAGAGTGCGCTGACCGAAGCCGTCGAGTTTGCGATAGCCCGGGCCTATTGACTGGCGCGTCCTGTCCCGAGGACGGCCGCCAGGAACGCCTGCCCGTCGAAGCTGTCCTGCCTGACCTGCTCGCCAGCCTGCAGGAACGATCCAACCTTGTCCTGATTGCGCCGCCCGGTGCGGGCAAGACGACGGCCGTTGCGCCCGCGCTTCTTGGCCCCAGCTGGTGCACGGGCCTAATCCTGCTCCTGTCTCCCCGGCGGATCGCTGCGCGCGCGGCGGCAGAGCGGATGGCCGAGCTGGCGGGTGAGCCGGTGGGGCAGACAATCGGCTATGCGACCAGGCTGGATACACGACAGTCCCCGGCGACGCGGATCCTTGTGGTGACGGAAGGAATCTTCCGCAATCGGATCCAGGCTGAGCCGGACCTGCCCGGCATTTCGGCCGTGATCTTCGATGAAGTTCATGAACGCAGCCTGGACAGCGACTTCTCTCTGGCACTGGCGCTCGATGCCCAATCGGCCCTTCGCCCCGATCTCAGGATCATTGCCATGTCGGCAACGCTCGATGGGTCGCGTTTTGCGGCCTTGATGAATGCCCGCACCATCGAAAGCGCCGGACGCAGCCATGCGCTCGCGATCCGGCACATCGGACGCCGATCCGACACCTCGATCGAGGACGACATGGCGGCTGCGATTCGCCGCGCCCTGACGGAGGAAGAGGGCGACATCCTTGCGTTCCTGCCCGGAGTCGCGGAGATCGAGCGCGCCGCCGACAGGTTGGCCGGGATCAACGCCAGCATTCACCGCTTGCATGGCAGCCTGGACCCTGCCGAACAACGCGCAGCAATCCGAAAGGGATCGGAACGCAAGCTGATTCTCGCCACGAGCATCGCGGAGACCAGCCTGACAATTGATGGCGTGCGCATCGTGGTCGACAGCGGCCTGGCGCGCCGTGCGCGCCATGACCGGAGCGCGGGTGTGACGCGTCTCGTCACCGAAAGGGTCAGCCAGGCCGCAGCCACGCAGCGGGCAGGGCGCGCAGCAAGGCAGGGACCGGGCGTAGCCTACAGGCTGTGGGAAGAAAGCGCGACGACCGGTCTCATCCCGTTTGACCCGCCCGAGATCCTTGAGGCCGATCTCTCATCACTGCTGCTCGACAGCGCATTATGGGGTGTGCGCGACCCGTCAGCGCTTCCCTGGCTCGATCCTCCTCCAAAAGCTGCCGTTGCCGAGGCGCGCAAGCGCCTCACAGCCCTTGGCGCGCTGGATGAGGATGAGCGACCAACCGCCCATGGGCGTGCCATCGCAGTGCTTCCCCTGCCACCAGCTCTTGCCCATATGCTGATCACGGCAGCAGGACAGGGGGAAGGTCTTCTTGCCGCCCAGGCAGCAGTCCTGCTTTCGGAGCGTGGCATTGGCGGGCACGATCCCGACCTTTCCGCCCGATTGGAGCGCTGGCGGCATGAACGCGGCCCCCGTGCGGATGCGGCCCGCAAACTTGCCTTGAGGTGGGCGGCACTTGTCCGATCCGGCACTGGAGACGGGGGTGGCAACCTCGCCCGATGCATTGCGCTGGCTTTTCCGGACCGCGTCGCGCGGCGTCGCGACAGCACAGGTGAGCACTGGATCAGCGCAGGGGGCCGGGGATTCCGCTTCGATCCTGCCCATCCGCTTGCGCGCGAGGAATGGCTTGCCGTTGCCGACATTCAGGGTGCAGCATCGGGCGCACGGATCCTGTCCGCCGCGGCGTTCGGCGCGGACGATGTCGAAGCCCTATTTGCGGACAGGATCGAGACGGGTGTCCAGCTGCTCTTCGATCCGGAGGCCGGGAGCGTCCGGACGATCACAGGCCGGCGTCTTGGCGCCATCATCCTGTCGCGCGCCAGCAATGCACCTGTCAGTGGCGAAGACATTTCAGCAGCGTTGTTGCAAGGCGTGCGCGATCACGGCCTTTCTGTAATCGACTGGCCCCGATCGGCCGCCGCGCTGCGCCAGCGCGCCGCCTGGGCAGGGCTCGAGACGCTGTCCGATGATGCGCTGATGGCAACGCTGGACCAATGGCTTGCGCCTTTGCTGACCGGCAAGCGGCGATTGCACGAGATTGCCTCAGACGCCTTTCAGTCCTCGCTTTGGGCGCTGCTCGGCTGGGACGGCCAGCAGAAGCTGACCCGCCTGGCCCCAACCCATTTTACCTCTCCCGCCGGTTCCACGCATGAGATTGACTATGCAGCCCCTGGGGGCCCAAGTGTTTCCTTGCGGGTCCAGGCGGTCTTTGGCCTGTCGCAACACCCGGTGATCGGGCCTGATCGAATTCCGCTCATCCTGTCGCTGACATCCCCTGCCGGACGACCGATCCAGACAACGCGCGACCTGCCCGGATTCTGGGCGGGCAGCTGGTCGGACGTGGCAAAGGATATGCGCGGCCGTTACCCGCGCCACAATTGGCCGGATGATCCGACATCTGCAGTTGCGAGCCTCAAGACGAAGAAGGCCCTTGATCGACAGGGGTGAATCAGGGAAAGAGCGGCTCATGAGCCATGTTCGCATCTATCAGAAGCCCAAGAATGCCATGCAGTCAGGCCGTTTTGGCACCGACCGGTGGATTCTGGAGTTTGAGCCCACGGACCCGCAAAGGGCGGATCCCCTGATGGGATGGACAGGGAGTGGCGATACACGTCGGCAGCTGGTCCTCAAATTCCCGACGCTTGAGGCAGCCCAGGCCTATGCAAAGTCAAAGGGGCTTGAGGCTACGGTCTTGGCCGCGCCTCGCAAAGTCCTGAAGCTGCAGGCCTACGCCGACAATTTCAGATAAGCTGGCTTCCCAACAGCATCAGCAGCTTTGCATCCATCGCACAGCCTGACTGCCGTTTCGCGTCGATGAACGCCGCCAGATCTGACAGCCGGACCCGGTGAACGGTGATGTTTTCCCCATCCGTGCCACCGCCCTGACCGACCTTTTCCAGCCCGATCGCGCGAACAAGGTAGAAACTTTCGCTGACCATGCCGGGTGAGGAATGAAACTCGCCAATCCGTTCAATACGACCGGGCCGATATCCCGTTTCCTCTTCCAGTTCCCGCGCCGCCGCGGTCTCGACAGGCTCGCCCTGTGTCTCGTCTCCCACGAGCCCGGCCGGCAGTTCAAGGCAGTTGGCCCCAAGTGGTACGCGATATTGTTCGACAAGCAGCACGTCGCCGTCGTCGATCGCAAGGATGACAGCTGCCTTGATGCCCCGAGCGCGCGACACATACTCCCATTTGCCGCGGGTCCTTGCCGTGATGAAACGGCCCTGCCAGACAATCTTTTCCTCTTCGGCCTCGCTCATAGCTCGATGAGCCGGTCCGGAAGCTCGTTCACATCGTCGGCAGCCCGCGGAAAATGTTGGGCAAGGACAGCGCCAACATCGCTGACCGCGGCCACCATTCCGTCTGCGAGCCTGCCTTCGCGCACGCCGCCGACAAGCTTCGCCATGGCCTCGCCCCAGATTTCAGGCTCAACCTTGGAATGAATGGCTTCGTCTGCAACGATTTCGGCGCGATGTTCGGCCATGGAAAGATAGATGAGCACGCCGGTTCGACCGGACGTGCGCCTCTCTGCGCCAACCTTGAAATAGCGGATCGCGCGCCTGCGGACACGTTCCGCCTTCACGATGCCGGGGGTAAGGGCGATCCTCAGCGGCATCCAGGAAAGGATCAGCCGCATGGCGATGAATTTGATCACGGCCACTGCAAGGGCAAGCTCGAGGGCTTCGGCCAATGTCCATTCGGTGATCCACCCGCCGGACATGCGCGCGACCAAACCGGTATAAAAGTACGGAAATGCCGCGAGGGCCGTGAGCGCCACGACCGCGACACCGATCGACCACCAAAGCGCGGCATCCAGATAGCGGTCGGACTGGTCGGTGATGATCGTGACAATTTCACCCGCAGTCGCCGATTCGGCATCCCGAACGGCATCGCTGACACGCTGGTGATCGGCCTTGGTCATCAGTGCGGGCTTTGCCATCACCACCCCCCGGAGGCGCCACCGCCCCCAAATGATCCGCCGCCGCCGGAAAAGCCGCCGCCAAAACTGCTTCCCGAGCTGCTGCTTCCCCATCCACTCCCGGAGCCGCCGCCCCATATGATGACGGGGCCATGCCCATAACGCCGGCCACGGCCTCGGCCGAAGATCGACCGGAAAAGAGGCAGGATGAAAAAGAAGAAGATAAACAGCCAGAATAGGGCGTTGCCGATTGAATCGCCCCGTTTTGCCTCGGTGGCTTGGGTCGCAAGCTGGGCTGCATATTTTGCAGCCTCTTCGGGTGGCAGGCGCAGCTGCCCGATGATGGCATCGGTGCCCGCTGCAATGCCCGCCGGAAAATCACCGGCCTTGAAGGCAGGGATGATCTGCGTGTTGATGATGACGCTGGAGAACGCGTCCGTCAGAATTGGCTCAAGGCCATAGCCAACCTCGATGCGGACCTTTCGATCATTGGGCGCGACAAGCAGGATGGCCCCATTGTTCTGGTCTTTCTGCCCAATGGCCCAGGTGCGACCAAGCCGGTAGCCATAGTCGGCAATGTCATAGCCTTCGAGGCTGGGCACCGTTGCGACAACCAGTTGGCGCGAACTTTCCTTTTCAAGCGCGTCCAGCTTTGCCGTGAGTGTCGCCTCGAGATCATCAGGGATGATGTTGGCAGCATCGACGACCCGACCCGTCAGGGGCGGGAATGTCTGCGCATGGGCCACGCCTGCGATCATCAGCAAGAGGCAGGCGAGCCACCTCATCGTCCTGTCTCCTCCTCCAGCGGGCTTGGGATCAGAACTTGACCGTCGGCGCCCGGTCTGCGTTCGGAGCGGTCGCTTCGTAGGTCGCCATCGGCTTTGCCCCGTAGAATATCTTCGCGCCAATCGCGTCCGGGAAGGTCCGGATCGGGGTGTTGTAGGCCTGAACGGCGGTGTTGTAGTCCTTGATCGAAACGTTGATCCGGTTCTCCGTCCCTTCAAGTTGAGACTGAAGGGCCAGGAAATTCTGGTTGGACTTAAGGTCGGGATAGGCCTCGACACTCGCCAACAGGCGCCCGAGCGAGCCGGACAGGGCGGTCTGCGCTTCCTGGAACTGCTTGACCTTCGCAGGATCGGAAAGGTCCGCTGCGTTGACCTGGATCGATGTTGCCTTCGCGCGTGCTTCGGTGACCTGCGTCAGCACGGTCGATTCCTGCTTGGCATAGCCCTTCACCGTTTCAACCAGATTCGGGATCAGGTCCGCCCGGCGCTGATAATCAGCCTGCACGTTCGACCATTTTGCCTTGGCATTTTCCTCAGCCGTCGGGACGCTGTTGATACCGCAGCCAGCAAGCGAGAGCGCGAGCACAGGTGCAGCAAGAAAGGCCGGATTACGACGTTTGAACATGGTCACGATGAACTCCCCAAGGAATAGGTGTATGGCCAAGATAGGACGCCACTGGCCTTCCCGCAATAAGCTTGCAATCGCATTCTTTTGTGCCAGTCTCGATGGTGTTGTGCCGACGCAGATGGGAGAATGCATGATGTGGGGAGAATTCAAGGCTTTCGTCAACAAGGGCAATGTTCTCGACCTGGCCGTGGGCGTGCTGATTGGCGCGGCCTTCGGGAAGATTATTTCATCCTTCACGGATGACATTCTGATGCCCGTGATCGGTCTCCTGACGGGAGGTGGGGTGGACTTTTCAAACAAGTTCATCTTGCTTGGTGATCCGGGAGACAAAGTGGTTACCACCCTTGCGGAGGCCAAGGCTGCCAATGTGGGCGTGTTTGCCTATGGAAACTTCCTGACCGCGCTGATCAATTTCGTCATCCTTGCGTTTGTGATTTTCCTGATCGTGCGGAGCGCAAACAAGATGATGAAGCGCGCAGAAGATGCCGGCACGCCCGAAGATGTGATGCTCCTGCGCGAGATTCGGGATTCGCTCAAGAAATAGCGGTCGTCAGGCCGCTGCCTTTTCCCCGGCTTCGGCCACCGCGGCTGCAAGGCTTGTCCCGTCGAGAATGCGGGCGGTATCGTCCCGCACGATCATCATGGCGCGCCGGATCTCGCACTTTTCCTCGTCCCGGCAGTCCTTGCATTTCTTGTAGGCTGTCCGGCTGACGCAGGGAACAAGCGCCAGCGGCCCTTCAATCACGCGAATGATGTCCCCAAGTGAAATGAGGTGGGCAGGCCGCGCCAGCGCAAAGCCCCCCTGCTTCCCCCGCGTCGAAACAACCAGATTCGCGGTCTTCAGCTCTGTCAGGATGATCTCGAGGAACTTTCGCGGCACATTGGCTTCGGCGGCAATCCGGCTCATGGGGACCGGATGATGGCCCCGTGGCTCCCGCGCGAGCAGCAGCATGGCCCGAAGCCCGTAACGCGAACGCTGTGTCAGCATGTTAAACACCCTAGCAATTGGTGGAGATTAAAACAACCCTGATGCGTGGCGCGGATGCACTTAACATTCACGATTCCCGTCCTATATTGGTTCACGCCGGGTTCGCCCGGCTATGGCGATAAATGATGCCGTGCAATAGATGCAGCGGACCCGGGGGCGGTACCCGGCGGCTCCACCAGAATGCTCGCATTTGCGGGCGTCCTGACGGGGCCGAACTAGGATCGACGTGTGTTGAAAAGCGGTGTTTTCGCCCGGCATGAATAAGCCGTGAAATGGTTCAATCTCATAAGTGCCAACGATAACGAAGCACTTGCTATTGCTGCTTAACCCTACGGCCTAACGGCCCAAGGTTAACCAACATAACGCGGTCGGGCTGAACCGGGCAACAGAATCAGATTCCAGCGGCACGGGAGGCGCCGGGCAACAGAAGCCTCCCACCCTGACCGGCTGGACGTCGCGGAAGCGTTGGGCCGAGCCACACGGGCGGGCATGGCCAGTGCGGGCTGCCATCCCACTAATGCTTGACATTTCGGCTGGCGAATCTAATGCGCCCGCTTTCCGCGCCTCGCGTGCGACCAGCATCATTCTACAAGGGTTTTCAGGTCATGGCCAAGCCAACCACCGTCAAGATCAAGCTCGCCAGCACGGCGGATACCGGCTTCTTCTATGTTACCAAGAAGAATCCCCGCACGAAGACCGAGAAACTTTCTTTCAAGAAATATGACCCCATTGTGCGCAAGCATGTGGAGTTCAAGGAAACGAAGATCAAGTAATCCGGGCGCGGCTGCGCCTTCAGGGCGCTCCATTGGCGCTGAATCAGACCAGCGCCCGCGAATCGGCCAGGTCCGCGAGATCCCGGACCACGCCGATGAACTTCATCAACGAGATGGGTTTTGCAACATAGGCGTCGGCACCGGCATCGCGAATCCGGTCTTCGTCACCCTTTCCGGCGTAAGCGGTCACAGCCATGACGGGGATCCTCCTGAGGATCACATCCCGGCGAATCGCTTCGATGAGCTCAAGGCCGCTGATATGCGGCATCTGTATGTCCATGATAATGATGTCCGGTGCGAACAGGGTCGCCCGGTTGATCGCCTCGCGCGCATCGCGCACGCCTTCCGTTTCGAAGTCGTGCACCCGCAAAAGGTCGCAAAAGAGTTTCAGATTGAGTTCATTGTCCTCGACAACGAGCACCCTTTTTGCCACGCCAGCTTTCCCACTGAATTTCCCGGAAGCGACTTCTAGGCCATGCTCAAGGCTGAGACAAACCCTCAAGATACGGTCGCCATTGCCCTTTCGGCGCTGGCATGGATTCTGTCTGACGACAGCAGGGCCGCGCGCCTTGTTGCCCTGACCGGACTGGATAGCGCCGGTTTGCGGTCTCGCCTCGGGGATCCCGCACTCCATGACGCGGTTTTCGCCTTTCTTGAAGCGCACCAGCCGGACCTTCTGGCCTGCGCAGACGCGCTGGGTGTATCTCCTGCCGAACTCGCCCGGGCAGAGGGCCTGCAATGAACCGTCCACTGCTGATCACGGATTGCGACGAAGTTCTCCTCCATATGGTGGTGCCGTTCGCCGAATGGCTCGATGAAGTGCACCACATTCACTTCGACCTTGATCTTGGTGATTTTGCCAACGCCTTGCGCCACAAGGCAACAGGCGAACTCGTTCCCGGCCCAAACATCTGGCCGCTGCTCCAGGATTTTTTCCGCACGGAAATGCCGCGGCAAGGGGCCATTGAAGGGGCCGTTGAATCCATCAACAGTCTTGCTGCACACGCCGATATCGTGATCCTGACCAACCTGACCGACGATTTCCAGGCGGCCCGGACGGAGCAGTTGCGCGCTGTCGGGATCAATTTTCCCGTGATCACCAATCAGGGCGGCAAGGGGCAGCCGCTTGCCCGGATAGTTGCGGACTATGCACCAAGCGTGACCGTATTCGTGGATGATCTGGCGCACCAGCATGTTTCGGTGGCTGAGCATGCGCCGGATGTCTGGCGGCTCCATATGGTGGGCGAGCCACGGTTGCAGCCTTTCATCAAGACCCCGCGCGCCGCGCACCAGCGTATCGATGACTGGCAGAATGCGACGGGTTGGATTATTGATCGATTCAAGGGAGTACCGTTGTGACCGATTCCAAGCCGAAACCGTTCAAGGTCAACCCCCCAGTTCCGGAGCCTGGACCGGAAGACCGGCTGGCGGCACTTGGCCTCACTCTGCCCAAGCCGGCAGCCCCTGTGGCAGCCTATGTCCCGACAGTCGAAGCCAATGGGATGCTTTATGTGTCCGGCCAGATTTCTTTTCAGAACAACCAGCTGATGGATGGCCGTCTGGGTGAGGACAGGGACCTTGCCTATGGTGTTCAGGCAGCCCGGGCCTGCGGCCTTATGGTGCTGGCACAGATCAAGGCCGCGCTTGGCTCGCTCGATCGGGTGGAGCGGATTGTGAAGCTCAATATCTTTGTCAATTCAGACCCGCGCTTTACCGACCAGCCGAAAGTCGGCAACGGCGCGTCCGAACTGATGGTGCATGTCTTCGGCGATGCAGGAAAGCATGCCCGCGCAGCCGTGGGCGTGCCGACCTTGCCCTTGGGGGCAGCTGTAGAGGTGGATGCGATTGTCGCCATCAGGCCGGCCTGAATTGGCAGTCGCCCGGCTCGCGCAGGGCGTGAGAGATTTCAGCGCCGAAGCATGGGACCGGTGCGCCGGGAGCGGCAATCCCTTCGTGAGCCATGCGAATTTGGGCTTGCTGTAGGTCACCCTTGTCGACAATCCAGATTTTCTGACCTGCGACGGCCGGAAAATCAAATTTTTCCGCGGGCTTCACAGCGCGATCGGTCCAACCGCCGAACGCCTTTTCAAGTTTCGCCACAAGATCAGGAGAATACTTTCCCACTACGGCTAAAGTGGCATTTCCGGGCCGATAGTATTGCAGGTAATGCTTAATGATTTCCTTTTTCTTGAGATTACGGACGTCCTTCAACAGACCCGAGACCGGCTTTTC
>CAYSCC010000017.1:0-11929 GCA_964429375.1 uncultured Chakrabartia sp. | reverse complement strand
TGCGTCCCAAGGCCAAGGCGCTTGTCGAAACCATTGCAGCCCATCAGGCCGAGGCACGCTGGCTCGCATGGGCCAACCTTCCCTATGCCGTTTATGGCAGCGCGACGATCGTTGTCCTGATTGGCGCGCTTGTCGGGCCTGTCGCAGCCGGTGTCTTCACGGCGGCACGCACGCTCACGAACCCGGCCATGAGTATCGTGTCTGCCATCGATTCCACGGACAAACCCCGGGCTGCGCGCGCGCTTGCCCAAGGCGGCGCTGCGGGACTCCAGCACGCCATCGCCCGGACCCGCGCCCTGATTGCCGTTGCAACCGGCGCGTATCTGGCCATCATCGCACTCTGGGCAGAGCCGATCATGGCATGGGCCTTTGATGGCCAATATTCAGATGTCACGACCGAAGTCCGGATTCTGGCCTTTGCCTTCTTCCTTGCCGGCCTCAACCAGCCCGCCGAAACTCGCCTGATCGTCCTCAAGGCCGGGCGCATCCTGTTACAGGCCCGAACGGTATCGGCCGCCCTTGCACTTCTTGCGTTGCCGGTCGGCGCTCAATGGGGCGTCACGGGCATGGCTGCAGCCGTGGCGACCGTTCAGGCCTTCAGCCTCTTCCTTCTCTCCGTTGCAGAACGGCGCGCCGCATCCGGGACAGCCCATCCATGACCACCAATCCTCGCTTCTCGATCGTCATTCTGACCTATGCCCGTGAAGCGATCCTGGCTGACACTCTCGACAGGCTGGCTGGCCACCTTGATGGCCGCACCGATTACGAACTGTTGCTGGTGGACAACAATCCCGAGGATCTCTGCCGGTCGGAACAGCTGGCGCGCTTCAACCTGGCAAAGGTCATCTGGGATGGACGCAACAAGGGCGTCGCTGCCCGCAATCTCGGCTTTGACATTGCACGGGGGGACTATGTGATCCTTCTTGATGACGATGTCCTTGTCGATACGCCTGATTTCCTGGATCGGTTTGCCGCAGCGTTTGACTCCGATGAACGCCTGGGTGCGGTGACGACCCGCAAATATGTCCGGGGCGAGACACGGCGCAGGCTTGACCTGATTCCCCACACAGACAAGTCCGTGGATCTTTCCCGGCCCTTCTACACATTCCGTTTCGTGGGCGGCTGTGTGGGCTTTCGCACCCGCATGCTGCGTGAGGTAGGCGGCTTCCTGCCCGACTTCTTCTATGGCCTGGAGGAAGTCGAGCTTGCCTATCGGATCATCGATGGCGGATGGGCGATCCGGTACGAACCGGATATTGTTTCCGAAGAGCTTGAGCATCCGGCCGGACGCAGACCAAAACGCGATGTCCAGACCGACCGGCTGGCCAACAAGTACATCATTTCTTACCTGCGCATGCCGCAGCCCTGGCTCCTGATCAACATGATCGCCTTTACGCCCTATCTCCTCTACTTTGCCGGGGGCGAAGCCAGTGTGGGCCGGGCCGTGCGCCAGTTCGCCACATGGTTGCGCAAGGCAGACCGGCCTCGCCGACGCCCGATCGGAAAAGCGGCGACGCGCTATATTCGCGCCTGTGGAGGCTCCACATGGCGATGAGGCGCCTCTTGGCCGCCATGTCTGCAGGATTGTCCTTGCCGACAATGGCCTGTGCGGATTCGCCCCAGCCGCCAGGACTGGATCGCAGCACGCTGGAGCTTGTGTTTGAAGACAGCTTTGATCGCCCTCCCGCCTTCTGGACTGCAGACGGCAATCCGGCTGGGCAGTGGAAGACCAGCTATTTCTTTGGCGAACAGGATCCAAACCACCCGCGCGGATGGACATCACGAACACTCGAACCAAATGGCGAGCTGCAATATTATGCACAGCCAACCGACAGCCCGCCGGTCTTTGAATGGCACAAGGGCATCCTGTCGATCGTGGCCCGGAAGAACCCCCGACCCAATGATCCGGCGCGACACGGCCTGCCCTTTGTGTCCGGTCTGATCACGACCGAAAAGAGTTTCAGCCTGGACTCAGGTTATGTCGAAGCGCGGCTCGCCCTTCCTGAAGGCAAGGGCTTGTGGCCAGCCTTCTGGCTGCTGCCTGTGCCCGTGATGAAAGGCGGCCAGCCGACCCACCCGGGAGGGCAGGAAATCGACATCGTCGAATCGATCGGGGAACCGGGCCGCATCTATCAGACAGTGTTCACCGACAGGGCAGGGGACAAGATCCGCAATGCCCGCGCTTTCGATGCCGGTGCCGACCTTGGTGCATTCCACGTCTATGGCGTTGCTGTCAGCCGGTTTGCCATCATCTGGTATGTTGACGATGTGGAAGTGCGGCGGGCCGCCAATATCGACTTCCACCGACCGGCATATCTCCTGCTCAATCTCGCTGTGGGCGGACACTGGCCGGGACCGCCCGGCGAGGCCACCAAGATGCCGGCCAGACTGCGGATAGACTGGGTCCGCGCCTACCGCATGAAAGGCCATGGCTCATGATTGCCGATGCACGCACTGCAGGGCTGCCCGATTCACTCCATGCCGACCTTGTGATCATCGGCGCGGGCGCGGCCGGAATCACGCTTGCCCTGTCCCTTGCCAATAGCATGCTGGATATTGTCCTGGTCGAAGCCGGAGGCCCGAAATATTCGGCTGCAGCCCAGTCCTTCTATGCGGGCGAAGCGGTCGATCCCGCAGGGCATAGCCCGGTCGACATGTATCGACGGCGCGTGTTCGGTGGATCAACCACGCTCTGGGGCGGACGATGCATTCCATTTGATGACATCGATTTCGAAGATCGCCCCTGGATGGATTTCGCGCGCTGGCCCATTGGCCCTGACGACGTTGCGGCCCACATCCACCGCGCGATGCAACTGCTGGAGGCTGGTTGCCCGGAATTCGAAGCTGGCGAGGCGCTGGCCGGGCCGCCGGCGATGGTAGATGGCGTTGCCAACGAGGATATTCTTCTCGATCGGATCGAACGGTTCAGCAAGCCGACCAACTTTGGAGCGCGATATCGCGCCGAGCTTGAGCGCGCGCCAAACATCCGGCTTTTCACCAACGCGCCAACGACCCGTATCCTGCTGGGTTCGGGTGGCCGGGTTGCCGGGGCAGTCATTGATGCCGGGGGCCGGGCCGTGACACTGGTTGCGCCCCGCGTCGTGATTGCCGCAGGTGGCATCGAAACGCCCCGCCTGCTGCTCGCCGGAAATCCGTCCCGTCCCCACGGCATTGGCAATGAACACGACCTTGTGGGCCGGTTCTACCAATGTCACCTGGAAGGGTCGGTTGGTACGCTGCACTTTCTGGCTGACGCCAATGATGTGCGGCTCGACTATGAACTGTCGCACGATGGCGTCTACTGCAGGCGCTATATTGCCCTGTCTCCCCACGCCCGGAGACGCCACCGGCTCGCAGGGCTGGTCGTTCGCCCCACGCACCCCGGGATCGTCGATCCAGACCATCGCAGCGCGGTCCTTTCAGCCATGTATCTGGCCAAGGCATTCATCATGCCGGAATATGCCCGAAAGATGACGGCGCTGGAGCACCAGGCGCGCGCGCAGCGCGGCGGATCGGCGCTGGCCTATCATGCGGCCCATATTCGCAACATCATCCTGGGATCTCCCGGCCTGACAGCCTTTGCCAAAGACTGGACGCGCCGACGCATCCTGGCCAGCCGCAAGCTGCCGTCCGTTGTCCTGAACGATCCGCGCGGCTTCTATCCTGCAGATATCAATGCCGAACAGGAGCCCAACCCCGAAAGCCGCATTACGCTCGGCACTGACCGTGACTCGCTGGGAATGCCCAAGGTGCGCGTAGCCTGGCGAGCAACGGGGGAAGACTATCACCGCCTGTTCGTCGGTCTCAGGCGCGTCGAAAGCGCCTTCATGAAAAGCAGGGTCGCACGGTTTGACCTCTCTGGAGTCACCGAATCGAGCCTGATCGACATGATCGTCCCGATCGGTGGCCACCATATTGGAACCGCGCGCATGGCAGGCGATCCGCGTGAAGGTGTGTGCGATGCCAATGGCGAAGTCTTTTCGGTGCCCGGCCTCTTTATCGCCGGGGCCGCCGTCTTCCCCACATCCAGCTTTGCCAACCCGACATTGACACTTGTTGCCCTCACGCTGCGACTGGCGGAACATCTGACGCACGGCAGACCCCGGCTGGACAGCCCATCAACCCGCGTTCGGACAGGGGCCGTCCATGCGTGAAGCCCTGTCGACCGACGCCGCAATGTTCTTTGCCCGGTGGGGCCAGTCCCGCAAGCCGCGATGGATGCTGTGGGGCAGGCTGCTGGTCCTGACACCGGGCTTCCAGCTCGTGTTCTGGCTGCGTGTCCAGCGGGCGCTTGTGCGCGTGCCGCTGGTCGGCCGCTTACTGCGCAGGCTGGTCTGGTATGTCACCACGATCTGGTTTTCCTGTGACGTGGATCCGGAAGCGGAGATCGGTGCTGGCCTTTACCTGCCCCATCCGCTCGGGATCGTGATCGGTGGCGGGGTGAGGATCGGACGCAATGTCTCGATCCTCCAGAATGTGACGCTGGGGCGTGTCGCGATCGAACATCTTGACCCGACGCTTGGCGATGACGTCGAAATCGGGGCCGGGTCTGTGGTGCTGGGCGCCATCCGCATAGGATCCGGCGCAAAGGTGGGCGCCAACAGCGTGGTGCAGTGCGATGTTCCAGCAGGTGCAGTGGCCGTCGGCGCACCGGCCCGCATCATCCTGCCTGGACCCTGTGCATGAAGCCCCGTGGCCGCAAAGACAGCTGGCCGGCCCGGTTCGGCCATACGCAGAGGCCAGCCTGGATCGCATGGCTCAGGCTCATGATCCTGACCCCGGGTTTCCAGTTCACGGCCCTGCTCCACGCGCAGCGTCTGGCAGGGCGCATTCCTCTGGTCGGGCCAGTGCTGCGACGGATCATCTGGTATATGACGCGCGTCTGCTTTTCGAGTGATGTCGACACCCATGCGCAGCTCGGCTCAGGCCTTTTTACGCCGCATCCCTTCGGCATCGTGATCGGGGCCGGGGTCCGGATCGGAACCGACGTCACCATCCGGCAGCGCGTGACGCTTGGCCGTGCCGGCGCCGACCATGTCTATCCGGTGATCGGCAATGACGTGGAAATCGGTGCAGGAGCGTCCGTCCTCGGATCGATCTGCATCGGAAACGGCGCACGGATTGGCGCGAACAGTGTTGTCCTGTCTGACGTGCCTGCGGGGGCATTTGCCGCAGGGGCGCCGGCACGCGTCATCCCGAACGCAGCAACCGCCTGAGGAGGACGCATGGACGAAAAGCGACCCTTCCCCGTCAAGCCCATGCATGACGCCCCGAAACTCGACCGGTTCGGTCTGCCGCTTCACGGTCTGGCGCGCGGGCGGCCGTCCGCGCCGCGCGAACCGCTGCCGGCACGCCCTGTCATGCTGGCCTTCATGATCATTGCCATCGGGACCACGCTTTTCCAGAAGATCGGCTTTGGATCGGCGCCAGAAAGCATTGTTCCGCTCGTCATCCCGCTCGCTCTGATTGCGGCTGCACTCGGAATTGTCTTTGCACGGCCCGTATTCGATGCGGGGCGCGTTTCGCTCTATTTTCTGTTTGTCGTGGTTTCAGGGCTGACGACCACACTCTTTGCCACGACCTATTCCGTCAACAGTTTCGCGCTGTACGCGGTACTGTATCTCCCGCTTATCGTCGCCTTCCGGGTGACAGAGGCGACATACCGGCAGTGCATGAACTCCTTCAGCACGATGATGGTTGTCGCCGTTGGCGTCGTCTTCTTGCAGCATCTGATCCAGGTCAGCATCGGCTGGCAATACTGGCCTGACCTGGACAGGCTTCTTCCTCCTTCACTGCTCATTCCCAACTTCAACTATGTCCAGCCGATCGTCTGGGGCATGAACTATATGAAGCCGAATGGCATCGTCTTCCTTGAAGTGTCATTCCTGTCCCAGTTCATTGCGCTTGCCCTCGGGGTCGAGCTGGTCCTGTTCAGGCGGTGGTGGCGTGTGGCGCTGTTCGTTTCCGCAGTCTTTGCAACCTTTGCGGGCACCGGGCTCCTCCTCCTCCTGCTGACATTGCCTGTCCTGATCGGCCGGGTTTCGATCCGCAACATGGTGCTGGCGACAATCGGGCTGGCCATCGTCGGCTGGCTTGCCTGGTGGCTGGGCTGGGTCGATCTCGTCTCCCACCGGTTTGACGAGTTCAGCCGTTCCGGCGCGAGCGCAAACATGCGATTTGTCGAACCCTATAACAGGCTTGTCGCTTTCGCGAGTGATCCCCATTCCCTGTATCGCGGAATCGGTGCGGGCCAGATCGAAAAGGCCCTGAATTTCCAATGGTGGCCGATCACCAAGGCCATCCTTGAATATGGCATTCTTCCGGGCCTGCTCTTCTATGGCTTCTTTCTCTACACCCTGTTCAATCGGGCGCCCCGCCTGCGCATTGCCTATATGCTCGTTGTCTGGTTCACCTTCGAAGGCGCGCTTCTGACTGCGGTCAATCCGATCGTCTGCATGCTGCTGTCCACCATGTTTGCGATCGAAGGACAGCGCAGAAAGACAAAGCGCCCGCCTGGCCAGTTCAGGATCAAGGGTTAGCGGTCGGCATTCGCCCGCATCAGCCGGAAGGCCATGACAGACAAAAGGGCAACGCCAGCCAGCAATGACGCCCAGAGCGCCATGACCTTGGGCGGCAGTGGCCAGCCCCCGCTCGCCCCCGTGACGTCCAGCCCGTCCACCGGCGGCGCTCCGGCCACACGCGCCTCGGCCAAGGGAGCAGGGCCGTTTGCCAGTTCGGACAGGGCAAAGAGTCTGGGGCTGGCGTCCGGGTTGCCGACCGCCAGCCTGTAGGGCCCATCCCCGTTGAAGGCCGCAGCCACCAGCACCGGATCAAAGAGCAACGCGATCTCTGGCGGCCTTGAAAAGCCGGCACTGCGGGAATCAGCGTCCAGCCGGAATGTGCGTGCCCGGCTGGTTCCCGTGTCCATCAGCGCGCCTGCCCCGCCTTGCCGCAGACTGGCCATGGCGATCAGTTGCCACGGCGCTTCGCCATTTTCGCGCCCATAGAGTCGCACGGGCACCACGCCATCCGCGCCAGCCATGCGCACGCGCAGTGCCTTCGGCTGGGCGGCAGTCGGAAGGTCAAAGACCATGGAATGGCTGTCTGAAAGCGCCAGTCCGCGCAGGGCAATGGAGACGGGCGGATGAACCGGAAGGCTGCTTGTGGCGAGATCCGCTGCGGCGATGCGGGCCTCCGGAGCGCCGGTCCAGGACGCCCGCAGATAGCGTCCCTTGAGTGTGACCGGCGGCAAGGTGATGCGATTTCCGCCCAGAAGCTGCGAGCCCGCTCCGGTCCTGAAGAACACCTGTTCGGCCAGCGGCTCCCATGTTTTGAGATCAGATCCCGCCGAGATGCTGATCGTCACGGCCCGCTGCGGCGGCAGCGCAGCGTCCAGCGCAATGCTGACAGCGGTGTCCTTGATCTTGCGGGTGTCGAACAACACAGCGGATTCCGACGTCAGCGCCTTTTGTCCTTCGGTTTGGATGCTCAGCCGACCCTCTTGCTGGTCCACACGGACCGAAAGCGGTGCTGCGACTTTCTCGCCTGCCGCCATGTCGATCGGGATGGCGTCCAGCCGCGTCAGCGCCACCTGAGTCTGGCGAGGCGCAACCGGGGCGATGGACAGCGCGCGATCATGGGCATCAAAAACCCTGATGTCCCCCAGATCCGGCCGCTTGAGTGCGACAAGGGCCGCCGCAGGGAGCCTGACCTGCCCAACCTGCGTCTCGCGTGCCTCCACGGTCAGGGACAGGTCAAAATCATGCGGCCCCGGATCCCCAGCAGGGCCCGACTGGCCGCATCCTGCCAGCAGCAGCAACCCAAGGACGGGCAGTGCGTGCCGCCTCATGCCGGAGTCTCCCCGGCTTGTTGGGCCTTGGGCGGGATGGGAACGAAATAGCCGATCAGCAGCATGATGGCCCCGACCCCGATGAAGGCAATGATGCGCGCCAGTCCTTCGACCTGCGACATGTCAACGAACGTCAGCTTGGCCACGACAATCGCCAGCAAGACTGCCCCGGCAAGCCAGGGCAAGCGTTCCGAACGGTTTCGCGCAAAGAACATCAGCCCCATGGCCATCAACGTCCAGAGGATTGAATAGCCGGACTGAACGATCTGGCTACCCGCCAGCTCTCCGGACTCCCAGCCCACGCCAAGCAGGTGGTGCGCGCTGCGCAGCCAGATGGTGTTTGCGAGAACGAAGGCCAGCAGGGCAAGAGCACCCAGTCCGCCCCGGCCAGCGATCACCTGCGCCGTGGCAGACGCCGCCTGCGCTTCCTGTAACAGCTTGCGCCACAACGCGAGCGACGCCAGGGCAAGCAGGGCCGAAAGGTCAACCGGATTGAGCACGGGCAGATAGGGCAGCGGATCCGTGATCCCTTCGGCAACAAGGCAGGCCGACATGGCCCCGACATAGACCAGAATGGAGAGCACCAGCGCCCCATGCCACCAATAGGCCCGCGCATGGGGATTGAGCGGCCAGGCGAAGGACCCGAGATCAGCAGACCTTGCGGCCTTGCCGGGCCATTGGACGAGCAGGATCAGAATGGCCGTCGCACTGACCAGGAAGGTCACACCCGCCCAGGACGTTTCCCACAATTCCCCCGCGTCAATGCCGAGCCAGATCGAATCGGCGACCATCGCGGTGGCCAGAAGGACGCCTCCGGCGTGCATGGCATGGGTCCAGACCGATGCGGCCTGCTGACGCAGCAGCCAGAGATGGAGGCCAACCGCGATGACCCAGCAAAAGACATCCGGGCTGTACAGAAGGTGCCGTTCCCCCACGATGGCGACACCCAGGCTGAGGACCATGAGCGGAAGGCTCAGCATGCCCGGCCACCGCGCGACGGACCAGTCCTTTAGCCTGCCAAACGCGTCTCCAACCGCCATCGCGCCCAGCACGGCAATCAGGAACGCATAAAGCTGCATATGGGGTGAAAGTGCTGCGACCTCTCCTTCCCGCATACCGGGCGCCATGCGCAAAGCTTCCAGCCCGATGGCAAGGCAGACAAAGGCAAAGCCGGACAGGAACCACGCCTGTCGCAATCCTGTTTCGACCAAGGCAAAGCCCTTGGCCAGGCCCGAACCACTGTGTTCAAGCGGATTGCGCATGAGCCAGGCCGTAAAGATCATCGGAATGGCGACCAGCAGCGGCTGCAGAAAGCCGCCATTGGCCAGCGGGAGGGCGGACAGGGCCGGATGCGCCTGAGACAGCGTCAACACTGCTGCAATGGCCTGCAAGGCCAGACCAAAGCCGCGCGGCACCCAGCGGGCTTGCCGGGCACCCACCCAGAAGGCCCCTGCCCCTTCGAGCGCCCACACGCCGCTTGTCCAGCTGACATCCAGAGCCAGCGGCACGGCCAGAGTCACAAAGCCGATCCCGATGGCGAGCAGGCAATCGTTCAGCAGCCGCATCTCCGCCCTGCCCCGGCGCATCGTGGCCACCGTGACGAGGATATAGGCCGCACCAAAGCCGAGCGCCGACCAGGCGGAGGCGAACGGCCGGTCATGAACCAGCCCGAGTTGCAACCCGAACCCGGCCAGGGCCGTGCCGAACAGCAGGGTGGAATCGGCATAGTTCCCGTATTTGCCGGGGGTATTGTGTGCATAGAGGACGGCCGTCGCCACATAGATCGCCATCGAGACAATCAGGAAGACCTGGCAAAGGATATAGTGACGCTCCTCATATGCAGCGAAGCCCCAGAGGGACGCGAGCGCGAAAGTGGCGACAAAGCCGAGGAGATTGAGCGGACGCCAGCGCTTCTTCCACGCAATCCCGAAGATCGCGAGGTTGAGCGTTGTCATATAGGCAAACAGTCCAAGCGGGGTTTCCGCCCGTCCGCCAAGCAGGACAGGAACCGCAAAACCGCCAAGGAATGCAATGAACGCCATGACAAGCGAATCCTGCATCACGGCCAGCGCGCAGCCGAGCGCGGCAAACAGGATCAGAAGCACGAAGGCCGCAAGCGGAGGCACAATCCCATAGCCACGCGCTGCTGCGAACACGACAAGATAGAGAATCGCAATGCCGGCACCCTGCAACGACAGGGAGAATTGCGGTCGTTCAATCCTTTTTCTCAACCCGATCGCAAGCAGGGCCACCCCGACGGCAGCCACCAGTGACAGCCGTGCTTCGATTGGAAACAGACCGGCCACGGCAGCAAAGCGAACGAGGAACACCAGGCCGAGGAAGAGGATGACAATCCCTGCTCGGACAATCGTGTTCCCCCCAAACAGCCAGTCCCGCACCTTGCCGATGAAGACGGATATCGGGCCGGGAGTTTCGGGTTCCTGCAGAGCCCGGGGCGGTGGCGCAGGGCGCAGCGCCGAAGCTGGCGCCCCTCGATCGGCAGTCTCTTCGGCCACGCTTGCGGGCTTTGCGGCAGGCGCGGCAACGACGCGGGCGGGCGCAGCGTCCGGTGCTGGACCGGCAGGGCGCGGCGGAGATTGCGCAACGGAAGCCCCACTGACTGTGCCGGGCTGCGCATCGCGCATCGCCTCTGCAACTTCCTGACGAATGGCGGACCGCAGCCATGCCCCCATGCCAGCGCCCACAGCGCCGCCGAAGATGAATCCGGGGAGGCCGCCGACCATCAATCCAAGAAGGGCCCCCGCAACGGCGCCCCAGATCCCAATCCCCATTTGACCTGCCTCCTCCCCCGTGTGGCCTCAGGTTTGGCACATCTGCCGAAAATTGAAAGCCGTGCTTTAGCGGGCGCAGGAGAAACGGATCATGTCGCGGGACGATCCTGTCGGTTCAGCCAATGCAGGAAAAAGCCAGCCATGATGATCTTGTGGTGCGCGGGACAGTCTGCAGCGAACTGCTCTCGGTCGAGAATTCCCTGCTAACAGGGAAATTAACAGGGAAAATTCATTTTTTTGCCTGCTTTTTGACAGCCATTTAGCAAGAAACTCGAGGATTTCTGCGGGCTACAGCGCCAAATTCCCTAGAATCATAACAGGGAATTTGTTCTCGTTAACAGGGAAATTTGTCCGCCATAACAGGGAAACTTATCTACAGAACAGGGAACGCTATCGTCTCAGCCCTCGAATTCCAAAACTTGGGATTCTTCATTCCTCAGCCTCACCAACCAAGCCGCGTAGATGGTCAAGAGAGGCCTCCAGGGCTTGCTCAATCGCGGCAATATCGATCGCCAATGCAGCCCGTTCTTGACCGGCCAAATGCAGAACCAGCGTCATAATCCCAGGACACTTTGCAGCGAGTGCGATCAAATGGAGCGCACTGGGGCTGTGTTCACCGTTCAGCCAACCGCGAGCAGACCGTTCACTACCTCCTGTCCAAGCCATGATCGTTTTTGCAGCGCGATGGCTGTTCCCCAGTTCATCGCGTAGCGCAGCTCCAATCATAGTTGCCAAGTCCAAATCAGAAAGTGCCCTTGGCGCATTCGGCAATATGTTGCCGCTTTTCAGAAACACGTCCCCGACTCCTTGCGTCTATGCAGGAGCGCACAACAGTTGTTCCGATTCTTTAACGAGACCCACTATGGTCATCGACTGGAGCCAGCCTGCGGGCCCAACCGACCCGCCAGCAAGACCGAGCGTACCTGCTGCGGAATATGTCCGCATGTCCACCGAGCACCAGCGATACTCAACGGACAATCAGTCCGCCGTCATTCGGACGTACGCTATGCAGCGCGGCTATGATGTTGTTCGCACCTATGCAGATGAGGGCAAGAGCGGCCTTAACCTCGGCGGACGCGCCGCTCTTCAAAAGCTGCTCGCAGACATTGAAAGCGGAAACGCCGACTATAAAGCCCTTCTCGTCTATGACGTGAGCCGCTGGGGTCGGTTTCAGGATCCAGACGAAGCAGCGAGCTATGAATTGCGATGTCGTAGAGCCGGGGTTGCAGTTCATGTCCGTCGTCAGAACATTTGGCGCAACTTGCGGCGTAAATTAGCGGAGTGCGGG
>CAYSCC010000016.1:0-11992 GCA_964429375.1 uncultured Chakrabartia sp. | reverse complement strand
CCGATTTCCGCCGTAGACCGGGATCATTTCACAATTTGCTTTTGGGCATGGTTAATCAGGCGGTAAGGGCTGCGTTACGCAGCAGGGCAGGTCAGTCGTACTCGACCGTGACGGGAATGCGCCCGCGGAAATCTCCATCCACGCCATTGCGCACAGTCAATCGCCCACCAAAGGTAAAGACCAGACGCCCGTCAGCCCCGATCACGGGATGGGGCGGAAGATCCGTGCGAATCTCGGTCACGTCCGCTGTTCCGCCCAGGTTGGACGTCAAGACGACAGCGCGCGGCAAACCCACTTCGATCCGGGCGAAGGGCTCACCTGTAATGGTGACCGTTCCCACAAGTGCAGGGCCGCCCAGTGCTGTCAGCCCGATCATCTGCCGTCGCCCGGTGCGCGCTTCGATGGCGATGCTGCCGGAATTGCGATTCGTGTAGACGGCCGTGCTGAAATCCAGCGCGGCATCGATCCTTACCGTAAGAGCGCGCATGTTGGGTCGGGGCTCCGACGGGCCGGCCGTGCAGAGCTGGCACGACTGAGCGGCCACGGCCGTTCCCGTTACGGAAAGGGCCAATGCCAGCACTGTTCGAATGAGCGTCCCCACGGTCATCATGCTGAATCTGACGTTAAACTTTCAATATCGCGTTAACTCTGGCATGATGCTGCTTCGCATAACCCCCTGTTGCGACGAAGCGAAAGCCAGTTGTGTCCGCCCCCATTGCTCGCATCAATGCCATCGGTACCGCTGTGCCCGCGCATGACATCCACCAGGCCTTCATTGATTGGGCGAAGGATCGCATAAGGGATCCTCGCAACGCAGGCCTGTTTTCCCGAATGGCTGCCCGCTCGGGCATTTTGCATCGCTATTCCGTATTGCCGCGCGGCGCCGATGGTGGATCACCCGTGGCACCAGGAGGCTATTATGCCGATGCGGTGATGCCCGCCACATCGTCGCGCATGACTCTTTACGCGAACCACGCCCCGACGCTGGCACTGGCAGCTATTGGCAAGATCGGCCCGCTCGACACTATCACGCACCTTGTCGTGGCAAGCTGCACTGGCTTTGTTGCGCCTGGGGTTGATCAGATCATCGCGGAACGACTTGGCCTTTCTCCCTCGGTCGAACGTCTGCTTGTAGGCTTCATGGGCTGCTATGCCGCGATTTCCGCCTTGCGGAGCGCGCGGCATATCGTGCGGTCCGATCCTTCGGCCCGGGTGCTGGTTGTGACGGTTGAGCTGTCCACGCTCCACCTTCAGCCCGAATCGGACCTTGAGCCCTTGCTTGCCATGCTGCAGTTCGGCGATGGCGCGGCCGCCGCGCTTGTCACGGCGTCCGGGCCAGGGCTGTCCATCGAAGACCCATTTGCAGCATCCCTGCCCGATTCGGGCGAGTTGATCCGATGGACTATCGGTGATCAGGGATTTGCAATGCATCTGTCGGGAAAGGTGCCCGGTCGCATTGCCGATGCCTTGCGCGAGCCTGGCCTTCGAAATGCCCTGACTGGTGGGAGGGATCCACACGAAATCGACGGCTGGGCTGTCCACGCCGGTGGCCGTTCGATCCTTGATGCTGTCTCCCAATCGCTTGGACTGGACGATGATGCCTTGGACATCTCTCGCGCTGTCCTGCGCGATCATGGCAACATGTCCTCTTCAACACTCATGTTCGCGCTGGCCGGGTTTCTGTCCCGCCCGGTCGGGAACGGAGTTGCACTGGCCTTTGGCCCCGGATTGGCGGCCGAAGGGTTTCGGTTCGGCAGGACAGGGTGACATGCTGAAACACAGGTCTCTTGCCGAAGAACAGATGGATGATCCTGCCCTTGATCTGGCAACCTATGCCAAGGTTCTGAGGGACCTTTCAAAGGTCAACACCGTGACCATGGCCCGCAGGCCCACACTGGCCTTCTTGCAGCGCACACTCTCCGGCGCACGATCCTTTCGCCTGCTGGATGTCGGCTTCGGATCTGGTGACATGCTTCGTGCCATTGCCCGCTGGGCAAACCGGCACAGCCTTCATGCCGAACTGGTTGGCATCGACCTGAACCCCCGCAGCGAAATCGTGGCGCGCGCAGCCACCCCTGCCGACATGTCCATCGACTGGCGAACGGGGGACTATGCAGCGCTCGCGTCAGAAGGTTGGGATATCATTGTCTCAAGCCTCGTGGCCCATCACATGACCCATACCCAGTTGCTACAGTTTCTGCGTTTCATGGACCAAAACAGCCGCCGCGCCTGGTTCATCAACGACTTGCACCGCCACACATTCGCCTATCTGGGATACCCGCTCCTGGCCCGGATTTTCCGCTGGAGCCCGATTGTCCGGCAGGATGGCCAATTGTCTATCGCGCGATCCTATCGTCCGGCGGAATGGCCCCCCTTGTTGCAGGAGGCGGGCATTGAAAACGCGAGGGCCTTTCGCGCCTTTCCATTTCGGCTATGCGTCGAAGCGATCCGCTGATCGTTGGCGGAGGCCCGGCCGGGACAGCCGCAGCAATTGCGCTCTGCTCATCGGGAATCCGCCCTGTTCTGCTCGAACGCCAGCGTGAAACGGGCGATGCCCTGTGCGGCGGGTTCCTGAGCTGGCGGACGCTCGAAACGCTTGATCAGCTCGGGATCAGAGGGCTTGCTGGCCATTCCATCGACCGGCTGCGGGTGTTCGCAGGGCCAGCAACGGCCGAAGCACGCCTGCCACGTCCGGCATTGGGCATTTCGCGACACCAGCTCGATTCGCACCTGCTGGCACGCGCAGAGGCGTGCGGCGCCGCGATCGAGCGCGGCGTTTCGGTGCGCGCATGGCATGACGGTATCGTAGAGACAGCCGATGGGGCGGCCCTCACTCCAGGCACATTGTTTCTTGCGAGCGGCAAGCACGATATCCGGGGCCTTGCCCGCCCCCGACCGGACGCGCAGCACCAATCGGTTGGCATTCGGGTGCGGCTTGCAGCGCATCCTGCCTTGAACCGGATGGTTGGTAGCGCAATCGAACTGCACATGTTCGAACAGGGCTATTGCGGTGTCGAGCTGCAGGACGGGGGCCGCGGCAACCTGTGCCTCGCCGTTCGCAAGTCACAACTGCAGCGGCACGGTGGCGATCCGGAGGCGCTGCTCGCTGCCTGGGCAGCACAGAGCCGTGCGCTGGGGGATCGCCTGGCATTCCGGGAAGCCGGTGTCGAGGCGATCGGTGCCATCCCCTATGGCTGGATCGCAGACAGCGCCATGCCGGGCGTTTTCCGGCTTGGAGACCAGTCTGCCGTCATCCCGTCCCTGTCCGGCGAAGGCAATGGCATAGCCCTTGCCAGCGGCATCCTTGCCGCGCGGGGTTGGGCATCTGGCGCGACCTCAGGACAGTTTCAGGCAGGGTTTGCCCGAACCGCGCGGCGCCCGATCAGCCTTGCCAGCTGGCTATGGCGCTGGGGCGAGCATCCGGACACGGCACGCCTGATTGTTCGCAGCGTGCATTTCGCTCCCTGGCTTGCAAGTCGATTTGCCGAATGGACGCGGATTGCCCATTGATTGTCGCCGCGCCTGTTCCCACATTGCCCGCATGGAACGACTCACACTCAGCGAAGCCGAATGGCGCGAACGCCTTTCGCCGGAACAATATGCGGTGTTGCGCCAGGCCGGCACGGAGCGGGCCTTTGCAGGCAACCTCAACTACAACAAGGCTTCGGGCCGGTATGATTGTGCGGGATGCGGCAACCCCCTGTTCGAAAGCGACCGCAAATATGATTCCGGGTCCGGTTGGCCCAGCTTCACAGCACCCATCAGCGCCGATGCCGTGACCGAACACCGGGATACGAGCCATGGCATGGTTCGCATCGAAGTGCGCTGCGCGCGGTGCGACGGTCATCTGGGCCATGTTTTTCCCGATGGTCCGCCCCAGGACACGGGCCTGCGCTATTGCATGAACAGCGTCGCCCTGGATTTCAAGGGCACCGACAAGCCCTGACTCTTGCCGGGGAGTCCCGCCCGCCCTATCATCGCTGACCAATGGCTCGCCGAAAAACTGCAAACCCTTCTCGTCCCTGGTATGTCCGGGTTTTCCGCTACTCTCTGTATGCCGGTCTGGCCGGGTTCGTTGCGCTTGCGATTGCCGTGGGCGTCGCATGGTCAACCCTTCCGTCCTATGAAGAGCTGAAGCAGTCGCCCAATGGCCAGATGATCCGCGTGCGTGCCGCAGATGGCACGGTGATCGTCTCGCTCGGACCCAGCTTTGGCGCCTGGCTTCCCTATTCCGCCATTCCCCGGGTCATGACTGACGCCATGGTGTCAGTGGAGGACCGCCGGTATCGCTGGCACCCCGGTGTCGATCCGCTTGGCATCGCCCGGTCGATGATGGTCCGGTTCGAGAAGGGCCACTTCACACAGGGTGGGTCAACCATCACACAGCAGCTGGCCCGGAATATCTTCCTGACCAACGACAGGACATGGACCCGCAAGATCCGGGAAATCATCCTTGCGCTGGCGCTGGAGCGCAAGTTTTCCAAAGATCAGGTTCTCGAACTCTATCTCAACCGGGTCTATTTTGGCGGGGGCGCTTATGGGATTGATGCCGCATCGCGCAAATTCTTCGGACATCCCGCCAACCGGTTGAGCCTTGCCGAAGCCGCCATCATTGCCGGTCTGGTCAAGGCCCCGTCCAATTATTCGCCGACTGCGGATGCCAAGGCCGCAATCGGGCGTGCAGGCGTCGTGCTTGCCGCGATGCAATCGGCCGGCGTCGTCACTGCTGCCGAAGTCCGGGCCGCAGACCCTTCGCATGTGACGCTTGCGCCGGAACAGAACAGTACCTCGGTCCGCTACTTCACAGACTGGGCCCTGCCCCAGCTCGAAACGCTGATTGACGAAAGCGAAGCGCCCATCGATGTATGGACAACCATCGACATCAACATGCAGCGGGCAGCGGATGCCGCGATCCGCGCCAATGCGCCGCCGGGAAGCCAGGGCGCCCTTGTTGCGATCGACCGGGATGGCGCCGTTCGCGCCATGGTCGGTGGAACCGACTATGTCACCTCGATCTACAACCGCGCCACTCAGGCCGTGCGACAGCCCGGATCCGCGTTCAAGCTGTTTGTCTATCTCGCGGCGCTTGAGGCGGGCTTTTCGGCAGAATCGCCTGTCGTGGATGAACCTGTGGACATGAACGGGTGGAAGCCCCGCAATTCCAACGGGCGCTTTGCCGGTGACATGAACCTTCGCACTGCCTTTGCCTATTCCGTGAACACGATTGCGGCAAAGATCGGTGCGGAGGTAGGCACATCCGCAATTGCAGGCATGGCACAGCGGCTTGGCATCACCACGCCCGTCAACACCTTGCCGTCGATGGTCCTCGGCACATCGGACGTGCGCCTTATCGATATGACCCGAGCCTATGCCTCGGTCGCATCCAAGGGCGTGGCCATTGTGCCCTACGGGATCGTGAAGGTGACGACCGACAAGGGCGAAATCCTCTATGAACACGAACCCGATCTGTCGCGCGTTCTGATCCCGCCACAGGTTGCCGCCGGCATGACGGACCTTCTCCAGACCGCAGTCAGCGTGGGCACGGGCAAGGCAGCCCAGATTGGCCGGCCCGTTGCGGGCAAGACAGGCACGACGTCTTCCAACAAGGACGGCTGGTTCATGGGCTTTTCCAGCGGCCTGACAACCGGCGTGTGGATGGGGCGCGACGATGCCAGAACCGTGCGCGGGCTGCAGGGAGGTACGGCGCCGGCCCGCGCCTTTTCCGCCTTTATGCGCGTTGCTGTTGCCAATCGGAAGGTCGAGCCGTTCGACACGCAGGTCACTCTGCCGGAATGGCAGCTTGAGCCGGATGAAGAAACCTATTTCGGCGGGCCGGATACCGGGGTTTTCGTGGATGAGGATGGCAATCCCGTCGGCAATCCGCCTGCATCGGCGGAAGATCTGGCGTCCAGTCCGGGGGCTCCGGATGAGAGCGGCAACCCACCGTCCGAACTGCTGCCGCAGGGTGACCGCCCGAACCAGTGAAGCCTTGCACCATGGGTGCGCAGCCAGCGCCGGGCTGGACCGGGATCTGCGCCCAGCAATGTGGCAACCAGTGCGTGAAACTGCGGACCATGATTCATATGGATGCGATGGGCCACCTCGTGCGCGACCGTCGCACGGCGCACGAAGTCAGGCGCAAGGATCAGTCTCCAGCTGAAGCGCAGATCACCCGACGCAGAGCAACTGCCCCAGCGCGAAACCGGATCGCCAACGCCAATGCGGCCGAGAGTGACGCCAAGGCGTTCCGCCAGTTCACGGCTCTCGGAGTCAAGCAGCGTCTGGGCTTCCGACTTCAGCCAGCGCAGGATTCGTGGCGCGAGCGTATCATGCGGCCCGCCAGCCTGAAGGATGGATCCTGCCCGCCTTGGCTTGCGCGGCAGATTTGCAGACCAGGCCAGCGTCAGGGCTTCTCCTGCAAAAGGGACACTCATGCCCGGATGGATCGGCTGGGGATCAGGCAGGGCGGCCAGCTGCGCTTCGACCCAGCCGCGTTTGGATTCCGCCCAACGCTGTGCGTCGCCAAGGCCGGCGCGGCGTGGAATGGTCAGGCGCACGCTTCCGTCGGCCGGGCTGACGACAAGCCGCATCTGGCGCGCCCTGGGGGAGCGGACCACGATCAGAGGCCGGACATGACGTCCGCCTGAAAAGACCGAGGCGCCTTCAGGCTTCGAGGATATGATTTTCCAGATCGCCCGCATCATCTTCCGATATCGTCCATCCCCTGACAGAAGCCCCGGCACGGTGCACGGCTTCGCGGTCGCCACAGACCAGATAATGCCAGCCTGGCAGTGGCTTGCCTTGGGCGCGCAGGACATAGGCGCAGGTTTCCGGCAGCCAGTCCATCGTTTTCAGGCGTGACGGTGTCAGCCGAATGCATTCGGGGACATAGGCGTGACGGTGCTTGTAGTCTGAACATTGGCCACTGCGCCGATCCAGCAGCCTGCATGCCACATTGGTGGGATGAAGTTCGCCGGTTTCTTCGTCTTCCAGCTTGTGTATGCAGCATTGGCCACATCCGTCGCACAGGGCCTCCCACTGTGCCCGATCGAGCCGGTCCAGCGGCACATCTTCCCAGAACCGGCTGGTCATCTGACCCAGCGCCCTAGCTCTCGCGCAATATCTTCAGGTGATCCTGTTTCCGGAATGAAGGCAATGGGCGCACCTTCGGGGCCATACAGGGTCGCAGATCGGCTATGGTCGACCAGATAGGCATCGGGCGTGCTTCCGGGACTCTTCTGGAAATAGACGCCATAGGCTTTGGCTACCTCGGCAATGGCAGCGGGCGATCCGGTCAGGCCAATGAGGCGCGGGTGAAACGCCTTGGTGAATGCATCGAGTGCAGCAGGCGTATCCCGTTCCGGATCGACAGTAATGAAAAGCGGCTGAATCTTTGCGGCAAGCGCCGGATCCTGCTTTTCCAGCGCTTTCAGGCCAAGCATCAGCTTCTGGACGTCAACCGGGCAAACATCCGGGCAAAAGGTATAGCCAAAATAGACGAGCCGGTACTTGCCCCTGAAATCGCTTTCGCGAACCTCTTTTCCGTCTTCGCCTGTCAGCGTAAAGGGGCCGCCCATTTTCGCGCCTTCGAGCGGATGGACCTGCCCACAGGCGGCGAGCAAAAGAAGCGGAAGCAGAAATTGGAACCTGTTCATCATTGCGGCAGCCTTGCTTTGTTAGGCGGCTGTGCGCAAGAAGAGGGGAAAAGGCAACACGACATGGCGAAGACCAAATCTTTCACGGCATTGATCCTGCTGGCCTTGGCAATTCCAGGGGCGGCTTTTGCGCAGTTTTCCGAAAGCTACAATTTCCTGAAGGCTGTCAAGGATCGCGACGGAAACAAGACGACCGAGATCATCTCCAAGCCGGGCAATGTCATCATTGACACGCGCGACTCCAGCACAGGCGAAACAGCGCTGCACATTGTCACGCGCGAGCGGGATGAAAACTGGATGCGATTCCTGCTCGCCCGGGGGGCCAAGACCGATATTCGCGACGGGCGCGGCAATGCGCCGCTCATGATTGCCGCCCAGCTTGGGTTTCTCGAAGGCGCACAAGCCCTGCTGGCCAAGGGCGCCAATGTGGACCTGGCCAACGGCTCCGGCGAAACGCCACTGATCCGCGCCGTCCAGAACCGGAATGCGCAGATGGTGCAGCTCCTGATGACCAGCGGTGCCAACCCCAACAAGGTCGATACGGGGTCCGGTCTTTCCGCAATCGAGTATGCGCAGCGCGACAGGCGGCTGGGAGCAATTCTCAAGATTCTGGAGACAACCAAAGCGACCAAGGCCGCGCCCAAGTCCGCCGGCCCAAACTAGAACGCCATATCGTCCTCTGCTTCGATTGAGGCAAGCAGGCGGCGGGCGGCGCGGCGCGCGAAACGCAATGTTTCCACCTTGCGGCGCGCCGGCGCAATCATCGCGCTCTGGGCATCCCGCAGGATAGCTGCATCATATCGATCTGCAACGATCAGGCCTGTCCGTTCGGGCATCAGGGACGGTCGGTCCAAAAGTGCGAGGTCAAATCCCTGGGGCACTGCCCAGAAGTATCTGTCGCAATAGTCGAGATATTCGGGCCATTTCCCGTCGCCCAAGAGATCGGCCTTCGACACCTTGATTTCGACAATGGTGATGAGTCCCTTTGGAGACAGGGCAAACAGGTCTGCCCTGCGGCCATTGCCAAGCGGCACTTCGGATATGCTGAGCAGATCATGGCGAAGGAAAAGCCTCGACACACCGCGCGCGACATCGCCTGCCACAAGCCTGTCTTCGGGGCCAAGATCTGCGAAATCCATGGCCGAAACCATAGAACAAGGCGGGAACAATTGCGAGAGGTTTTGCGGATCAGCGGTAAAAGACGTGGTTGCCGATCGTCGCGACCCGGTTCAGCCGCCAACCCGGCGACACCCGGCGTGCATGAAAATACAGCGCCCCGCCGGCAGTGGATTCCCACATGTCATTGTTCGCAATCCGTGCAATGGCAACCGCTTGCAACCAATGGCGGCTACTGCGCGCAATCGGGGGAAATCCGTTGCCCCGGACAAAGGAAAACTGGCTGGGCTGGAACACCACGCCGCAGATCGACGAAGGAAAACGCCCCGAACGGGCGCGATTGATGATGACCTGAGCCACGGCGAGTTGACCGTCCAGCGGTTCACCCTTGGCTTCGAAGTAAACGGCGCCTGCAAGGCATTCTTCCTCACGGCTCGACGTTTCCGTTGCCGCATGTTCGGCAACCAGGCTCGAGAGCGTTGCACGACTTTCATCGTCAGCAATCGGCGATTCAGGAATGATGGTGTAGTCGGCGGGCGTTTCACCCTCCTGGGCTGCGGTATCATATACCGCGCCGGGGAGCAGGCTGCTGTTTTCTGCTCCAACAACATCCGCTGCCCCGAAAGCGGATGCCGCGCCGGACCCGCTGAGTGCAGTCACGGCAAAAATTGAAAGGGCCGCGCAAATTGCGGTCCGCTTCAAATGACTCATTATCACACTTGCTTGTGCAGTTGACGGTCAGACCGAAAGCCCTGCTACTCGGCTTTCGCGATCGTCCCCTGTCTGCGTCCCTGTCCAAAGCCCTACAACATTTTGGGTGGCGACAAGGCTACGCGCCTACATATGGAGGATGCCCTTGATTGTGCGCCGCAACAAAGTCAAGCGCCTGACAAGGAGTCCGCGACGAACCGTTCCACATCCGGGACGTCCAGTTCAATGATCCACAGGTCGGGGTCGCGCAACCGGCGGCGCGCAAGATAGTCCTCAAAAACGTCCCTTTTTTCAATATCTTGAGGGCCGGTGCGGGCCCATGCATAGGCTCCGGATGCCGTAAGGAGTCGCTCGAAAAGGCCTGAAATCCGTCCCTTTTCAAGCAGTTGAATCAGGACATGGCCGGATGTCGGATCGCCTTTGGCCAGGACGGCCGCAAACCCCCCAAGCTGTTCAGCACGGCGCGACAGCGCGCTTGTCAGCACCGCACTGTTCAGGCGGGCTTCGCTCATGGGGATTCTTCCGCTGCTCGATGAGATTCGCGCGGGCCATCGAGAGCGAATTTCAGGCCAAGGATTGTTCCCGCGTAGCCGCCATCAGGCGGCATGGCGCTCTTCCTGACCGGCGAACAGGGCATAGACAGCATCATCCGAGCCAGCACCCCGCAGCTTGGCAACAAAGGCCGGATCCCGCAGCCAACGGCTGACCTGCGCCAGCGCCTTCAAATGTTCGGCCCCTGCATCGGGCGGCGACAGGAGGCAGAACACAAGGTCGACCGGCAAATCATCAATGGCTTCAAAGTCGATGGGCGGATCGATCCGGACAAAGACGGCAACGATATGGGCAAGCCCCTCAACCTTGCCGTGCGGAATGGCCACCCCTTTGCCAAAACCGGTCGATCCCAGTCGCTCCCGCTCGGTCAGGCGCTCGGCAACCTCATTGGCGCACAGGCCATATTCCCGCTCTGCCAATGCGGCGAGTTGCTGGAACAGCGCCTTCTTCGTTGGTGCGTTTACGGCAGTCGCAACTGCACCCGCACTCATCATGTCGCCGAGAAAACCCATAGTGAATCCTAATTCCGGAATGCTGGACTAATGTCAGTCGGCCCTTTGGGGTTCAACCCACCCAATTGTGCCATCGCCCCGCCGATAGACCATATTGAAAACACCGCTGCTGCTATTCTTGAACAACAGGGCATTCGTATTGCGCAGGTCGAGCATCATTACGGCATCGGAAACCGTTGCTTCCGGAATGTCGACACGCGTTTCGGCAATGATCAGCGGCGCGTCGCCGATCTCTTCCTCTTCTTCGGCAGCGTTGAAAACCGTATAGCCCGCATTGGCTTCAATCACGGGCAACGTATCAATACCCGCCCCGGCCCTGTCCTTCAGCCTGTGCTTGTATCGCCGGAGCTGGCGTTCCACCTTGTCCGCAGCGCCATCAAAGGCCAGATGGGCATCCTGCGCAGTGTGCGAGCCCTTGAGGACAACACCCTGCATCACATGCGCGACAATGTCGCAGCCAAATCCGTGCACAAACGGCCCCTTGCCAAACGTCACCTGGGCCGACAATGCACGCGAGAAATATTTGCTGGCAATCGCCTGCAGCCGTTCATTCACATGGGTGCGAAGCGCATCGCCGGTGTCGACCTGATGCCCTGAAACGCGAATTTCCATGCTAGACCTCCAATCAGAGCGGCGCGCTCTAGGCGCGTGCCGCGTCGTCGTCAATTGCTACCGATCCGGGGGATGTTCTCTTCTGCCATGGGGCCATCAAGCCACAAGGGGTTGGCCAGAAGTTCAATAAATTTGCGATGCCGTACGCGCTCCTCCTCTGTGGCCTGATGCGGTCTTGCCGGGCGATACGCCGGCTTTGCGGCGGCGGAGGCACTCCCGCTCGCCAGTGCCTCGGTTGATCGCTCCTCGGCGAGTCTATCCGCAAGTGACAGGCCGATCTGGCGCCCACCGGTTAGTTCGACATAGATTTGCGCAAGCAACTGGGCATCCAGAAGCGCGCCGTGCTTGACCCTGTGGCTGCGGTCTATGCCATAGCGCGTACAGAGCGCATCCAGGCTGTGCTTTGCTCCGGGATGCCGGACGCGCGCCAGCGCCAGGGTATCGACCATTCGGGATTCCGAAATGTGCAGGCGGCCGCAGGCACCGAGTTCATGGTTGAGGAAGGAAAAGTCAAAGCGCGCATTATGGGCCACCAGGGGTGAATCGCCCAGAAAATCGAGCAGCTCTTCAACCCTGTCTTCAAACAGCGGCTTGTTGGCCAGAAAGGCATCCGACAGGCCATGCACTTCCTGCGCGGCAGGATCCATGGGCCGTTCCGGATTGAAATAGGAATGAAAACTGTTGCCCGTTTCAACCCGATTGACGAGTTCGATACACCCGATTTCAACCATGCGGTCACCGCTGGCCGGGCTGAGACCCGTGGTTTCGGTATCAAAAACAATTTCGCGCATTCCGTGGTGTTTATCGACCTCTTTTGGCCCGGAGGCAAGCGAC
>CAYSCC010000015.1:0-12035 GCA_964429375.1 uncultured Chakrabartia sp. | reverse complement strand
GACATCGCCACCAGCCTGCTGGAACAGTTGCTGCGCGCCCTGCCAGTCAATGTCGAAGAGTACGTCTCGTCCTTCAGACAAGGCCTTCTCAACTGGTTCGTGTGGCGTGCCATAGCGATGTCCGAAGACATGGGCCCATTCCAGGAATTTGCCGTCGGCCACCATCGCGCGAAACTGTTCAAGATCGACAAAATGATAATCGACCCCGTCGACTTCGCCGGGGCGAATCGGGCGGGTCGTGGCAGAAACCGACATGGCGAGATTGTCATCCGAAGCCAGCAGCTTGCGCGCAATTGTTGACTTGCCTGCACCTGATGGTGAGGAGAGAATGAAAAGCACGCCGCGGCGCTTGAATGGAGTTGAACCGGCCATGGCCGCTCTTGGCGTGCGATCATGCGGGCGTCAATTGTTTCAAGGCCCACATTCTGCAAGAGGATCGTCCAGATGAACCGGATCGGACTTCGCTACTGGATCGGCATATTCTGCGTTTTCGTTCTTGCGACTGGTATCCTTGTCGCGATGCAGCGTCCGATCATCTGCACCTGCGGCGAGGTCAAGCTGTGGGAAGCCGTCGTCAACGGGCCGGGAAACAGCCAGCATTTGTCGGACTGGTACAGCTTCAGCCACATCATTCACGGCTTTCTGTTTTACGCCGCAGGATCCTTTGTCCTTGGACAAACTCCGATCGGCTTGAGGCTCTTGCTTGCGTCGGTGCTTGAACTCGCCTGGGAGATTCTTGAGAACTCACCACTCATCATTGACCGGTATCGGGCCCAAACGATGGCCGTGGGATACTCGGGCGATTCGATTGTGAACTCCGTGAGTGATGGCGGCATGATGATGCTCGGCTTCCTGTTGGCAAGTCGACTGCCGTGGAAGGCAACAGCGCTGCTCGCAGTTGCGTTTGAACTATTCACCTTGGCCGCCGTTCGCGACAACCTGACTCTAAACATCCTCATGCTGATTCATCCCAGCGAGGACATCAGAAGCTGGCAGGCAGGGGGGTAAGCCCTGCCTGCAGCATCACCTGGGGCCAAGTGGATTAGCTCTTCCTTGCTTGGGCAACATACTGGTCAATCGCAGTGCCGAGGACGGTCAACGGCACTCCACCGGTCTTCACAACGGTATCGTTGAAGGCTGCAAGATCGAACTTGCTTCCGAGTGTCGCCTTTGCACGGGCTCGCAAGCGGTTGATTTCATTGTGGCCCATCTTGTAGCCGCAGGCCTGGCCCGGAGATACGCTGTAACGATCGACTTCGCTTGTCATTGCGTTGCGGCCCTTGCCCGTTTCATTGACGAGGAAGTCGATTGCCTGATCGCGCGTCCATTTCATTGCGTGAATGCCAGTGTCGACGACAAGCCGGCAGGCACGGAACTGCTGGGCCTGCAGGTAACCGACCTGTCCAAACGGATCATCTGCATAGAAACCTGCTTCATCCATCAGCTGTTCGGCATACAGTGCCCATCCTTCAATAAAGGCGTTGAAGCCCATCAAGGAAGAGATGAGCGGCAGGTCGGCGTGGTGCTCAGCGAGATAGGCGCCCTGCCAAGTGTGCCCCGGCACACCTTCATGCGCCGTCAGCGTCGGGATCTGATATTTTGGCCACAGGCTCGTGGACTTGAGGTTGATATAGTAGATCGCCGGGCGGGTGCCATCGAGAGAAGCGAAATTCATGTAGCCCAGTGAAGCGCCGTCCTGGATGTCCACCGGCACACGCTTGACGACGAGCGGCGCCTTGAGTCCGAGATGCGAAACTCCCGGAAGCAGCTTGCGAAGGGCATCGACGCGGTCATTGCAATAGGCAATCAGGTCAGCACGGCCCGCATCAGTGTCCGGGTAGAGCATCCTCGGGTCCTTGTTGAGCGCCTGCACCCGCGCGCCGACACTGCCCTCGGTCATGCCCTGCGCCTTGAGGATCTCATCCATTCGCGATTGGATGGCTTTGTTCTGTTCAAGGCCGATTGCGTGGATCTCCGCAGCGGTGGCATTGGTAGTCGTGCCAAGTTTCAGGGCCCATTGATAATAGGCCTCACCGTCAGGAAGTTTGTGGACGCCCGGAACATCGGTTGCGCGTTCGGTTGCTTTTGCGAAGGCCGCAATCTGCCGATCCAGTGCAGGATAGACCATCGAGGCTACCAGCTTGCTCACGCGTCCGCCCCAGTCACCAGCAAGGCCCAGATCCTTTGTGCGCTGCACAATCGAGGTGACGAGCTTCTGCTCGGATATCGCGGTTTCGCGATACCCCTTCAATTGTCCCAGCGCGTTCACGGCAATGAAATTGGGCGGGACAATCCCCTGACCGGCCTGTTCAGTGATCGAAGCTGTTTCCTGGTCAAGCAGTTTCGCAAAACCGGCCACCCGCGCAACATAGGCTTCCGCGTCGGCCCGATTCCGGATCTGGTGCTGGGAATCCAGAAACTCCGGTATTGCCGTCAGGGCGCCATCCTGCTGAGTTACGGGGTAAGGGGCAGTGCCACCAGCCCAGCCGGCAGATGCCCCGCCAAACGTCCATTTGGTCCCGTCCGCGCCCATGGCAGCCGCATGCCTGACTGTATCATAGCGAATCTGGTCCGAGGGGGAGAGGGCGGCGCGATTGACTGTTCCCAATCGCGTGAGAATGGATTTGACCTGCGCGGCCCAACGCGCCTCGCCCGCTTTCGAACCATCACTCCATTGCGACTTGAGAGCCAGACGGGCCCCGCTGTCGAGCCCGAGTGATGTCGCGGTCTCAGGGGAGAGTTTCAGCACCTCTTCTGCAAACTGTGCAAGCAGGCCAGAGAAACGCTTCGCCGGTGTCGCGGCTGCCGCTCTTGCGGCGGCATGAGCAGTTCCGGACACGCCGGCAAGCGCGGCAGCTGACAAAGTCATTGCAATTGCTTCGCGGCGATCGACGCCAGATTCAGCTTGAGACATGCGTGTAAAATCCCTTTGGTTGATGGCCCGCACTATGCTGGGGCTGCAACAGTAGCGCAACCGCTCACCTGCAGTTTGCCGAAGCGGACCTGCTCTTGGTCGATTGCGCTGCTTGCGAGGCTGCGATACGCAGCGTTCATGGGCTCAGATCATGCGCATGGCGATCATCACCTCCACAGCCACGCACCTGCCGATTTCGGGCGTGCATTTGCCATCGGCCTTGTCCTGAATATCGGTTTCGTGATCGTCGAGGCAGGCTTTGGTTTTGCTGCGAAGTCCACCGCGCTGCTGGCCGATGCTGGCCATAATCTGTCTGATGTCCTTGGGCTGCTGCTTGCGTGGGGCAGTTTTGCGCTGGCTCGTCGTGCCCCTACCCACCGTTTTACCTATGGCTATCGGGGTTCGACAATTCTCGCGGCACTTTTCAATGCGCTGCTCTTGCTGCTGGCGCTGGGCGGCATTGCACTCGAAGCGGTCCAGCGCATCCTTGATCCTGCGCCTGTTGCTGGGGTGACGGTCTCCCTCGTCGCGCTGGTGGGGATCCTGGTCAATGGCATAACGGCTGCGATGTTTGCGCAAGGGCGACGTCATGACCTCAATATTCGTGGGGCCTATCTTCATATGCTGGCAGATGCAGCCGTATCGGCAGGCGTTGCGGTTTCCGGCCTGCTTGTGTTGTGGACGGGCCTTGCTGTGATTGATCCGCTCACCAGCCTTGCGATCGTCGCCTATATCTTCTGGGGCACCTGGGGGCTGCTGCGTCAATCGGTAGCTATGTCACTCTCTGCGGTGCCGACGCATATCGACCTTGCAGGCGTCGAGGCAGATCTGCTTGCTGCCCCCGGCGTGGCGAAAGTGCACGACCTGCATGTCTGGCACATGAGCACAACCGAAATTGCGTTGACGGCGCATTTGGTTATGCCCGACGGCAGCGGCGGTGATGCGTTCCTGTCAGCCATCCATGCCCGGCTTGCCCAAAACCACGCGATCAATCATGCCACGATACAGATTGAAACGGGTGCCGATTGCGCGGCGCATGGCCGGAGCTGTAGCTAGACCATCTTGTCTGGCCGAACCAAGCGGTCAAATGTTTCTTCATCGACAAGGCGCAACTGGAATGCTGATTCCCGCAAGGTCTGGCCAGTTTCATGCGCGTGCTTTGCGATCTTGGCTGCATTGTCATACCCCACCTCCGGGGCAAGCGCGGTAACAAGCATCAGCGATCGCTGGACGAGCTCCGCAATGCGTGGCTCGTTCGCCTGAAGTCCGGCAACGCAATGGGTTGCGAATGTATCCATCGCCGTTGAAAGAAGATCGATGGAGCGCAGCACATTGGCACCGATCAGGGGCTTGAACACATTGAGCTGAAGATGCCCCTGCATTCCGCCGACCGTGATTGCCATGTGATTGCCGATAACTTGCGCCGCAACCATGGTGAGCATTTCGCACTGCGTCGGATTGACTTTGCCGGGCATGATCGAGCTTCCCGGCTCGTTCTCGGGTAGGATGAGTTCGGCGAGGCCCGACCTCGGGCCGGAGCCAAGCAGGCGAATATCGTTGGCGATCTTTGTAAGTGACACCGCCAGCGTGTTGAGCATGCCGGATAGCTCAACCAGTCCGTCATTGGTTGCCAGCGCCTCGAACTTGTTGTCTTCGCTGCGGAAGACGATTCCGGTCAGCTCAGAAACGGTCCGCGCGAAGTTTTCTGCAAAGCCGGGCGGCGAGTTCAGGCCAGTGCCAACAGCAGTCCCGCCCTGCGCGAGCGCGAAGATGTCCGTTGTCCCGCTTGTGACGCGGACACTGGACTTGGCAAGCTGCGTGGCGAAGGCGGAGAATTCCTGACCCAGGGTCAATGGCGTTGCATCCTGCAGATGCGTGCGCCCGATCTTGACAATGTGAGCCCATTGTTGGGCCTTGCTTTCAAGCTCCTTCTGCAGGCGCAGCATCGCAGGCTGCAGTCTTTCTCGCACCTCAATGGCGGTTGCGATGTGCAGGGCCGTTGGAAAGCTGTCGTTCGAGGATTGGCTGCGATTGACGTGGTCGTTGGGATGGACCGGCGATTTTCCGCCCCGTGCGCCAGTCAGCAGTTCATTGGCCCGGCTGGCAATGACCTCGTTGACGTTCATATTTGTCTGGGTGCCCGAACCGGTCTGCCAGATGACCAGCGGAAACTGGTCATCCAGCTTGCCGGCAATGATTTCATCAGCGGCCTTTTCGATTGCGTCCGCAATCCAGGGTTCAAGCCCGTGCCGGCGATTGACACGCGCAGCGGCCTTTTTCACCAGCGCCAGGGCATGAATGATTGCGATGGGCATGCGCTCACGTGCGCTGAACGGGAAATTGGAAATGCTGCGCTGAGTCTGTGCGCCCCAATGAACGTCAGCCGGGACACCAATCTCGCCGAAACTGTCTGTTTCGGTTCTGGTGGCGGTCATTTCTTGCGCCCGAAATCCACTGTCACAACATTGGAACCCTCTTCCGCAGGCACGGCAACCGGCCTGTCATTCTCCGGTGGTTCCTGAACCCGCAGGCCATCGTCTTCCATTCTGGCCTGAAACTGCAGCGCGAAATCCACAGCCGGATCCGCAAATGCCGTCACAGCTGAAAACGGGATCTCGAGATGCGCGGGAACCTGGCTGAATGTCAGGCCGACTTCAAACCCGGTGTCCGTCACTTTCAGGTCCCAGAACTTGTTCTGGAGTACGATTGTCATTTCATCCGGGAATCGCTCGCACAGGCTCCGTGGAATGGAAACGCCCGGAGCGTTCGTCTTGAACGTGATGTAGAAATGATGGTTGCCGGGCAATCCCTCAGTCGCCACCTGCGTGAGTACGCGACCAACCACGGCACGCAGGGCCTCTTGCACAATTTCATCATAGGGAATCAGGCTGTCTGGCGGGCTATCAGTCATCCGCATGTGGTGGACGCTTGGCGCTTCGCGGTCAAGACATTGCACGCGGGCAAGGGATCGCTATAGCGCGGTTCATGCGCACAGGAACGATCAGGCGAACGACCCACGAAACGTCTATCGAGGTTAACCTCAACCTCGATGGAACGGGCGTCTACAATGTTTCAACCGGCATCGGTTTTCTTGACCATATGCTTGAACAGCTGTCGCGCCACTCGCTCGTGGATCTGAGTGTTCAGGCGGTGGGTGACCTGCATGTGGACCAGCATCACACGACCGAAGATACCGGGATCGCAATTGGCGAAGCACTGGCCCAGGCGCTCGGGGACAAGCGCGGGATTACGCGATATGGCTCGGCCTATGCGCCGATGGACGAAACGCTCACGCGGTGCGCACTCGATATTTCCGGCCGCCCTTGGCTGGTCTTCAAGGCGGATTTTGGAACTCCCCGCTTGGGAGAGTGGGATACCGAGCTGATCGAGCATTGGTTCCATAGCTTTGCGCAAGGTGCCGCAATAACGCTCCACATCGAGAATCTTTACGGGGCAAACAACCATCACGTCGTGGAAAGCTGTTTCAAGGCGCTTGCCCGTGCGCTCAGGCAAGCCGTTGAGATCGATCCGCGCAAGGCGGACAGCATCCCGTCGACCAAGGGAATGCTGTGACGGGTCGAGTCGCGCTGATCGATTATGGAGCAGGAAATCTCCAGTCTGTCAGGAATGCACTGAGGGCTGCCGGGGCTGGGAATGTCGTTGTCACTGCCGATCCGGACGTCGCAGCCCGCGCCGATCGCATCGTCCTGCCCGGTGTCGGGGCATTCGCACACTGCATGCAGGCATTGTCGGCGATAGATGGCATGGTCGACGCGCTGGATGTGGCGACGGGGCCGCGGGCAAGGCCGTTTCTTGGCATTTGTGTGGGAATGCAACTGATGGCTGAGTCCGGAGAGGAGCATGGTCGACATGCAGGGCTGGGCTGGATCCGGGGCCGTGTTCGGCTGATGGCGGGGCACGACGCAATCAAGATCCCGCACATGGGTTGGAATGATGTTGTTCCGACCGGTGATCATCCGCTGCTGCGTGCCGGAGAAGCCTATTTTCTGCACAGTTATGCGTTCGAAGGCGAGAATACGTTGGCGACCTCGGATCATGGCGGAATCCTGACTGCCGCGATCGGACTAGGCAATCGGATCGGTGTCCAGTTCCATCCGGAAAAGAGCCAGCGCTATGGCCTTGAATTTCTTGCGCGTTTTCTGGATTGGACACCATGAGCCTGATCGTCTTTCCGGCTATTGACCTCAAAGGCGGCCAAGTCGTTCGCCTGGCAGAGGGGGACATGGATCGGGCAACAGTCTATGGTGACGATCCGGCGGCGCAGGCCTTGCGCTTTGCAGACGCAGGAGCGGGCCACCTTCATGTCGTCGATCTTGACGGCGCGTTTGCCGGAAAAGCGGTGAATGCAGAGGCTGTCGAAAGCATCGTCAAGGCTTTTCCGGGCCATGTGCAGCTTGGCGGTGGCATTCGCAATCGCCAGGCGATCGAACACTGGTTCGATCTGGGCGTGTCTCGCGTCGTGATCGGCACGGCGGCACTTGAAAATCCGGAACTGGTCCGTTCGGCGTCTGCCGACTTTCCTGGCGGCATTGTTGTTGCCGTTGACGCGCGCGATGGCATGGTTGCGACCAAGGGCTGGGCCGATGTGTCAACCATGTCGATCCTCGATATGGCCCGCCGGTTCGAAGATGCCGGCGTCGCTGCGCTGCTCTTTACCGATGTCGGAAGAGATGGGCTGCTCAAGGGCTGCAACATCGAGGCAACGGTCGATCTGGCGCGAGCGACGGATATTCCCGTAATCGCATCAGGAGGCGTTGCCGGGATCAGCGATATCAGGGTGCTTTCGGTCCATGCAAAGGACGGCATTGAAGGCGTCATCACAGGACGCGCGCTCTATGATGGGCGCCTTGATCTTGCTGCGGCGCTTGCGGTTGCCGCGCTATGAGTGTGCGTATCCGTGTTATCCCCTGCCTCGACGTAAAGGATGGCAGAGTCGTCAAGGGCGTAAACTTTGTGGATCTGCGCGATGCGGGAGATCCGGTTGAAGCTGCCCGTGCCTATGACCTCGCTGGTGCGGATGAGCTCTGTTTTCTGGATATCACGGCAAGCCATGAAGGGAGAGGGACGTTTCTCGATATCGTCGCGCGAACGGCCGAGGTGTGTTTCATGCCACTGACCGTCGGCGGGGGAGTCAGGACGCCAGATGATGTCCGGTCCTTGTTGCTTGCCGGGGCGGACAAGGTTGGTGTCAACAGCGCCGCTGTCGAACGTCCCGAAATTGTGGCCGAGATGGCTGACCGGTTTGGCAGCCAGTGCATCGTGGCTTCGGTTGATGCGCGCAGGGTCGGCTCGGGGTGGGAAGTTTTTACGCATGGAGGTCGGCATGCCACGGGCGTTGATGCGGTTGCGCACGCGGTCCGTCTTGCAGAACTGGGTGCCGGAGAGTTGCTCGTTACGTCCATGGACAGGGATGGGACTCGCGATGGCTATGATCTGGAACTGACGCGAACGATCGCGGATGCAGTCTCTGTCCCCGTGATCGCTTCAGGCGGTGTGGGCAATCTCGGTCATCTGGTGGACGGCGTGCAGAAGGGCCATGCGAGCGCAGTGCTGGCAGCATCAATCTTTCATTTTGGCCAGAACAGCATCGGTGATGCACATGTGGCACTTGCCAATGCCGGACTTTCCGTCCGCACGCCGGTGCTTGCCCCTACAGATCGAAAGGCTTGACCTGCGATGGTCGCTGGCGTCAATGGATCCATGCCCGACACGCTGAAACGACTTGAGGCCACAATTGCCGATCGCAGGATGGGTGATGCAGCCACGTCCTACGTCGCAAGCCTTGCTGCAAAAGGCACGGCCAAGATTGCCCAGAAGGTGGGTGAGGAAGCCGTTGAAACTGTCATTGCCGCACTGGGCGGAGACAGTCGCGAAATCGTCAAGGAAGCGGCTGACCTTGTCTTCCACCTTGCCGTTCTGCTGGCCGATGCCGGCCTGTCCTTTGAGGATGTCCTGGCCGAACTCGATGCCCGGGAGGGCGTGTCTGGCCTTGCCGAAAAGGCCGCACGAAAGGAAACGTGATGCCAATTGATGCCATGGCACCTTATGACGACCAGAATATCTTCGCAAAAATCCTTCGCGGAGAAATTCCAAACCGCACGGTGTATGAAGACGAATGGTCGCTCGCGTTTCATGATATCAATCCGCAAGCGCCCGTCCATGTGCTGGTGATCCCGAAGGGCGCCTATGTCAGCTGGGACGACTTTACCGCAAAGGCTTCGGATTCCGAGATCTCGGGCTTCATTCGGGCTGTCGGCCATGTTGCCCGCGAGCTTGGATTGCCTGCGCCGGGCTATCGGCTGCTCGCCAATATCGGCGGGCATGGGCATCAGGAAGTGCCCCATCTGCATGTGCATGTTTTTGGAGGGCGGCAAATGGGCCTGATGCTGCCTCGGTGAAATTTTGTGGCAATTATATACTTTACAAACCCAACGGATTGAGCTAGTGAAACTCCACAAGGAGTTACCAAATGTCCGTTCTTTCCCAACCGCAATTCCACGATGAATCCGAGGCTTTCAAGTTCCTTGAGCGGATCGTTTGGGCAGACGGAATTGCATGCCCGCATTGCGGTGCAGTCGGTGGCCGCGTTTATGATCTGTCGGGCGTTCGCTCCAAGCCTTCGGTCAAGAATCCCGAGGGAGTGATTCGCCACGGCCTGAAAAAGTGTGGCGAGTGCCGCAAGCAGTTCACGGTCAAGGTTGGCACCGTTTTCGAGCATGCCCGCATCCCGCTCCACAAGATGCTGCAAGCGGTTCACCTTATGGCGTCCAGCAAGAAGGGCATCAGTGCCCACCAGCTGCACCGCGTCCTTGAGGTGCAATACAAGTCGGCATGGTTCCTTGCTCACCGTATCCGCGAAGCCATGCGCTCCGGTGCGCTTGACCAGTTCGGCGTGGGCGGCACTGCGGTTGAGGTTGATGAGACGTTCCTGCTCCGCGATCCTGACCGCGAACACAAGTCGGGCGGCGCATCGCACAAGATGAAAGTGCTTTCCCTGCTTGACCGCGAAACTGGTCGCACCCGTTCGATGGTTCTTCAGAACCTCCGCAAAGAAGAGATTGCGCCTATCGTTATGGCCAATCTGGCCCGCGAAGCCCGATTGATGACCGATGAGTCGCTTCTATACCGCAAGATCGGTCGCGAGTTCGCAGAGCACAGCGTCGTTCGCCACAACTTTGGCGAATATGTGCGCGGCGATGTTTACACCAATACGATTGAGGGCTTTTTCTCGATCTTCAAGCGGGGCATGCGCGGCGTGTATCAGCATTGCAGCAAGAAGCATCTGCATCGGTATCTGGCAGAGTTCGACTTCCGTTACAGCAACCGCGTTGCGCTCGGCATCGACGACAAGGCTCGCTCCGTTGCGGCGATCAAGGGCATCGTTGGCAAGCGTCTGAGCTACAAGTCATCTGGTCAGCGGGCCGAAGCCTAAGGTTTCTAAGAAGCGTAAGCGGAGCCGATGGCGCACGAAGGCACATCGCAGGAACCGCAACGACAAGGGCGTCGACTAAGCGTCGACTAAGCGTCGAGTAGGTGTTAAAGTAGGGTATGAATCAGCTCTCTCTTTTGGACTTGCTCGACCGTCCGCCAATTGAGGCTCTCTACAAGCCTGATCAAATCTATGAGTCAGATGACTACCAGCTATTTGTTAGGTTGACCGAAGATCCTCGCTTTGATCGCAAATCAGGTCAATCAGAACCAAAGGTTTTGGCGAAATATCTCTCCGCCTTTGGCAACGGACCATCAGTTGATGGAGGCGTTTTGGCGATTGGCATCGAAAAGGACGGGACAATAAGCGGATGCACCCACCTTTCACAAAGCCAACTAAGCGACATTGAATCTTGCGGTCAGATACATTGCCCCGATGGGCGCTCTATTAGCAGAAGAATACGCGCGTTGAATCACAAGGCCCAGGAGGATTTTATTGTCCTAGTGAGAATCTCCTATGTTGATGACAAGGTTGTCCAACTGACCGATGGCACGGCATATGAACGCCTTGGCGATCAATGCATAAAATTGAGCGAAGAAAAGAAACAGGAAAAACGGATTGATAAGGGGGAAAGATCGTTTGAGCAGGAACCGTGCGGGCTTATCTATCCCGACGATTTTGACATGCAAAAGATCGGCAAATTTTGCAGTCTTATCAAGCGCAATGTCGAATCCACTGAAGACCACTCAAATGAGGCAATTTTGCAATCAGCGCACTTGGCGCGGTTTCGTGGTGAATCACTCGTATGTAATAACGCCTGCGCACTACTATTCGCAGTTGACCCGCAATCTGTGTTTCCGGGCGCCTATGTGCACTTCCTTCGATATAACGGAAATGAAGCAAAGTCCGGTCGCGAATACAATGTAATCAAAGATCGGCTTATCTCTGGAACGATAATCGACGTGATTAAGGAAACGGCTTCGCTAATCGACAACTCGTTAAGAGAGTTCACTGACTTTCGCGACGGCAAGTTTTCAACAGTCCCAGAATATCCCCGCGATGCATGGTATGAAATGTTGGTCAACGCTGTTGTGCATCGCTCTTATCACATCAAGAGCGCCCCTATATTTGTAAGGGTGTTTGATGATCGAATGGAAATAGAGAGTCCCGGCGGATTTATGCCCCAGATTACGCCGGAAACTATTGTCGGGATGCACAGGCCTCGCAACTTGTTTTTAATGCTCGCACTCCGCGAATTTGGCGAAGTTCGCTGTATCAGCGAAGGCACCAGAAGAATGGTAGCGGAAATGGAACACGCAGCATTGCCGCCTCCAGAATTTAGGCAACTCCGTTCCGGCTCGTTCAGCGTTATTTGCACTCTTCGCAATAATATCGCTGATCGCAGCAATTTGCTGGATAGCGAGGCCTACAAGACGCTTGGCGAAACCATCGCATTTGGGTTTACTCCCGAGGAACGTAAAATTATTAATTACATAATGCAGCACGGCAAGATGAACGTGAGCGACGCCCTTCGCATAATGAAAACTACGCGGTGGCATACAGCCCAACGGACGATGCGCAGTTTAGTTGAACGAGGCGTCCTTGACAGACATGGGTCAGAAACACCCCGAAATTCGCACCAGTTCTTCGCATTAGCAAAGCGAAGCGGGA
>CAYSCC010000014.1:0-12216 GCA_964429375.1 uncultured Chakrabartia sp. | reverse complement strand
CCTGGAGATAGGTCTTGTACTCGATCAGCTTCTCGGTGCCGCGGTGCAGGAGGCCGACGTGCGGGTCGAGCCGCTCCACGATTTCGCCATCCAGTTCCATGACGAGACGCAGCACGCCATGCGCCGCGGGATGCTGCGGACCAAAATTGATCGTGTAGTTGTGGATCTGCTCATCGCCAGTCGTCGGGGCGACATCTTGAACGAGGCTCATTTCGCGCCCTCCTTCTCATCGCCGGGAAGGATGTAATCGGCGCCTTCCCATGGGCTCATGAAATCAAAGTTGCGGAAATCCTGCGCCAGCTGGACAGGCTCATACATGACGCGCTTGTGCTCTTCCGAATAGCGCAGCTCGACATAGCCTGTCAGCGGAAAATCCTTGCGTTGCGGATGGCCGGTAAAGCCATAGTCGGTCAGGATGCGCCGAAGGTCGGTATTGCCTTCGAAGAGCACGCCATACATGTCGAACACTTCGCGTTCGAGCCAACCGGCCACCGGCCAGATACCAGTCACCGATGGCACCGGCTGGTCCTCATTCGTCCAGACATGAACACGAATGCGGTGGTTCCTGGTGACGCTCAACAGGCAATAGACCACTTCGAAGCGCGGATCGTGATCCGGCCAGTCAACCCCGGCGATTTCCATCAGCTGCTGATAGTCCAGGCTATCGCGCAGCTGCATCATGCAGCCGAGCAGGTCTTCCCGCTTCACTGTCAGCGCGACTTCGCCATTGGCTTCTTCAGCATCAACCAGCGCTGCGCCCAATGCTTTGCGAGCAGCGTCGATCACACCCTCATTCGAGGCATAGCGGGGCGCGGAATGGCTCACCGTTCGATCGTCCCCACGCGCCGGATCTTCCGCTGCAGCTGCATGATGCCATAGAGCAGCGCCTCGGCGGTTGGCGGGCAGCCGGGCACATAAATATCGACCGGCACGATACGATCGCACCCGCGCACGACGCTGTAGCTATAATGATAGTAGCCGCCACCATTGGCGCAACTGCCCATCGAAATCACATACTTCGGATCGGACATCTGATCGTAGACGCGGCGGAGAGCCGGGGCCATCTTGTTGCACAGCGTGCCCGCAACGATCATCACGTCCGACTGGCGCGGGGATGCACGTGGAGCCGCGCCGAATCGCTCCAGATCGTAGCGGGGCATGTTTACATGAATCATCTCGACCGCGCAGCAAGCGAGACCGAACGTCATCCACCAAAGGGAGCCTGTACGGGCCCATTGGAAAAGTTCTTCAGTGCCAACAACAAGGAATCCCTTGTTCGAAAGCTCATCATTCAAGCCGTTGAAGAAGCTCGCTTCGGGAAGAGTCCCCGCAGGCGGTGCAGAAAGCTCTACTCCCATTCGAGCGCTCCCTTCTTCCAGGCATAGACAAGACCAAGCACGAGTTCGGCAAGGAAGATCATCATAGCCGCCCAGCCTGCCCAGCCAATGTGCTTCAAGCTGACTGCCCATGGAAACAGGAATGCAGCCTCGAGATCGAAAATGATGAAAAGGATCGCAACAAGATAAAAGCGAACATCGAATTGCGCACGGCTTCCTTCAAAGGCCGGAAAGCCGCACTCATATTCCGAGAGTTTTTCCGGTGTCGGATTGTGCGCGCCGGTAAAGCGGGCTGCGATCATCGGCAGGAAGACAAAGGCAGACGACAGAACCAGCGCGACTGCAAGAAACAACAGGATTGGCAGATATCCGGCAGCAACCGAAGACATGTCTTTTGGCTTCCCTAACTCCGGGCCGAACGGACCAGATTCGGGGCGGCTTTAGGCGAGGCTGAGGCCGTTCGCAAGCGCGAGAAACGCAATTTGAAGATACAGGGCGGATCAAATCACGGGCGCCCCAACTTTGGATTCCGTGTGAACCGAATTCGCGCTACTGCTTGCACCCCATACGTCAGCCGTGACCGGGAATGTCAAACCAGACTTGAGGGAAATCCATGAAGAATCTTGTTATCGCTGTTGCTGCCGTATTTGCCATGTGTGGCCCGGCCAAAGCCCAAATGGTTCGCGCACAAGATCCGTCATCCATCGTCCGTTCTTTGCAAGGCGCGGGATACAAGGCTGAACTGACCAAGGACAAGGACGGCGATCCCCTGATCAAGAGTTCGTCGTCTGGCAGGAACTTCGTGATCTTCTTTTATGGCTGTAAGAAGAACATTGACTGCAGGACCATCCAGTTCGTTGCGGGGTATGAGGATGCGAAAGCGCCAACACTTTCTGCCATCAATGACTGGAATGCCAACAAGTTGTTTGCCCGCTCATATGTTTCCAGCAGCGGGCGTTCGCGGCTTGCCATGGATCTCGACCTTGATGACGGAGGCCTGGGCACAAAGCTGTTTGAAGACAATCTCGAATTCTGGGTTCTGCAAATGGCTGAATTCGAGAAATATATCGCGAACTAGCGCTTCGAACCGGCCCTTGTGGTAGCCGGGATGGCCGGTAGTGCAATCGTGCGCAAAGTCGTGACACGAGGCGGCGTCAGACCCTTTCCGCTGGCATCAAATCGATCCCATTGCGCGTCGGCCACATAAACCAGCCTTCGATCGATGAGTGTACCCAAGGTCGGGTCTCCTGGCCCTTCGGGCATATCGAGAAGCTGCTGCGATGGCCTGGCTTCAGCGTCGAAGCTGATACGCACCACCTTGCGACCATCGCCATTGATGATCGCGATCAGGGCTTCACCATCGCGGACAAGCCCGTCTATGCCCTTGAGGGGCAGTACTTCGGTGATCTTGTCAGGCTTCTTCAGGTCAATGCGGAAAAGTCCCCGCCCATAGTCAGCGACATACAGTGTCCGGCCATCGCGCATCGCGACGAGACCCTGTGCGCTCCTGAATCTGCCCTTTGCGACCAGCGGCTCGAGCAGATCGAGATGAGGCTTGCAGTAATAGACGCCACCAGTTGCGCCATCGCTGACATAGACACTTCCATCCGGCGCCACTGCAACGTCGCCGGGCTGCGCCTGCATATCTCCAGCCGGCAAGCCGACCTTGGCCACCGGCTCAAGCCCCAGGGTAGAAACGCCGATAAGGCCACGAAAGCCAGCCTTGTCACGGGTCGGTCCGGCTATACCACTCGCCATCCAGAGGATGCCCCTCCGCGGATCAATGGCAAGGCCGAACAATCCAGCTGGACGCCAGGGCAGGACCGTGCGGCGCCACCGGTTTCCTTCGCGGACCAGAAGTGCGCCGTCTTCAACGCCGCTTGCGTATAACTGACGGCTGCGGGCGTCCCAGGCAATGCCTTCAACCAAGCCGAACTCAGCTGGTATGGGGGCTTCAGGAGCATCCGCAGCGGCAAGCGCAAAAAACGCAAGCGCCAGGAGACGTTTCACCTCAGTGCCCCCGCAACAAGCTTGTGCAGCTTGGAATGCATGGCATCATTGCCGGCAAGGAACTCGCTGCGCTCCAAGGCCTTTTCGCCGCCGCGAAAATCGGTCACGAACCCGCCTGCCTCACGCACGAGCAGCATGCCTGCTGCAACATCCCAAGGCTGCAGGTCAGCCTCCCAATAGCCATCAAATCTGCCGGCCGCGACCCACGCCAGGTCCAGCGAAGCAGCGCCGTAGCGCCTGATTCCAGCCACTTGCGGCGCAACAGCGCCCAAAATGCGGGCCCAGCGCGCAAAATCCCCCTGACCATGAAAGGGGATCCCCGTCGCGATCAAGGCCTCTGTCAGGTCACGGCGGGCTGAAACACGCAGGCGCTGGTCCTGGAGCCATGCCCCCCTGCCCTTTTCAGCCCAGAAGCTCTCATCCGTCAGCGGCTGATACACCAGCCCCGACGTGATTTCGCGTTTGCCATTTGCAAGAGGCTCTTCAACCGCAATCGAGATCGCGAAATGGGGAATGCCATGAAGAAAATTGGATGTACCATCCAGCGGGTCGATGATCCAACGCGGCTTGTTTGGATCGCCCTGGATTTCGCCGGATTCCTCAAGCAGGAATCCCCAGTCCGGCCGAGCATGCAGCAACTCTTCATAGAGCGTTCGCTCAGCACGCTGATCAGCCTTGGATACGAAATCCGCCGGTCCTTTCCGGCTGACCTGCAAATGCTGGACCTCGCTGAAATCGCGACGCAGCTTCGCGCCCGCCTTTCGCGCCGCGCGGTCCATCACCGTCAGCAAGCCGGAATGCGAAACCATCAGCCTATTCCGCCCGCTTCACATAAGCCTGTTCATAAACATCGACGACGATGCGCGTGCCGGATTCGATGTGCGGCGGAACCATGATGCGGACACCGTTTTCGAGGATGGCCGGCTTGTATGAAGAGGATGCCGTCTGCCCCTTGACCACAGCATCCGCCTCAACGATCAATGCCTCGATCGTATCGGGAAGCTGTACCGAGATCGGACGATCCTCCCACAGTTCCATGACGACATCCATGCCGTCCTGCAGGAAGGCAGCAGCGTCTCCCAGGATGCCTGAATCCAAAGAGACCTGTTCATAGCTTTCCTTGTCCATGAACGTCAGGGTGTCACCTTCGGCAAACAGGAACTGGAAATCCTTGGTATCCAGCCGGACCTTCTCAAGGGTCTCGGCTGAACGGAAGCGGACATTGTTCTTCCGCCCGTCGATCAGGTTCTTCATTTCGACCTGCATATAGGCCCCGCCCTTGCCCGGCTGGGTATGCTGGATCTTTACCGCGCGCCAAAGCCCGCCTTCATATTCAAGGATATTGCCGGGACGAATCTCGACCGCGTTGATTTTCATGGTTCACCTGATGTGATTGAAAGAGCCGGGCGCGCCCTTAGCCCTTGCGGTGGCGGGGAGCAAGCCGATGATGACGGTGCGGTGGCGCAATCACATCATGGCCAGGCAAACTGCCGAAGCCATCGCACGGCCAACGGCGCATTCTAGGATTGCGATTGGCTCATCGCGATCAACACTTCGACATCAAGCTCTTCAATGCCTCCTCCGCGACGCGTGCCGGACAAAGGCGTTGAGTCGCTTGCGTCTAGACCAACCGCAACGCGCACATAGGTATCACCCGGTTGGCGACCCGCGGAAGGATCAAATGCGATCCACCCTGCATCAGGAACCCAAAGCTCGGCCCAGCAATGCGCAGATTTGTGACTGCCCGAATTGGGACCATCAAGACAATGGCCGGACACCAGTCTGGATGGATAGCCTGCCGCGCGGGCTGCGGCCAGAAGCACGTGCGTGCAATCCCTTGCGCTTCCTCGCCGGTCTGCCATCACCTGCGCCGCCGTGCGGCTTTTGGGTGTGCGCCCCGGCTCCAGCCTGATGGCTGCATGGATCGCGCGATTGAGCGCATCTGCCTGGGCAAGGCACGGCTGGCCCGTGGGGGCGAGCGCAAGGATTGCCTCGTCTGCCTCTGTCAATGGTGTTGTCCGCGTGAAAAACAGTGGCGGCAGGGGTTCCTGTGTACCCGTGACACGCCCACCAAGATCGTCGGTCAAGACATCGCCACGAACCATGATCGAAACGGCATAGATTGGACCGTCAATGTACAACATTGTCGTCACATTGCCGTAGCCGTCCCGGCCTTCCCTCAAACGCGCGTCGCAATCAACGTCAATCCGCCAGTCAATGACCGTCTGCCCACCGAAATCCTGAGGCGTCATCCGCAAGAGCTGCACCACTCGGGCCTGTGGTTCGCTGAACTGGTATCGGGTCCTGTGATCGATTGTCAGCCGCATCAATAGAACCTGAACTGTCGAGCGATGGCACCATCAAGTGAAGCATTCGCTTCAAGAAAATTCTCAAGATACTCATGCAGCCCCGTCGACATGATCTGTTCGATCGTGGTGTTTCCAAAGTCCGCGTGGCGGTTTCTGGCAAGGCGATCGGCCTCACCCTGACTGCCGGTTTCCCGGCCAATGCCAGCCAGATGCTGCACGACTTCTTCGGCGCACGCTGCCAGCGAGCGAGGCAGTTCGCGGCGCAAGATGAGGAGTTCGGTAACCAGCCAAGGCTTCAGGCCTTCGCGATAGAGCCAACGGTAGGCGTTCACGGCAGAGACCGTTTGCAGGATTGTGGTCCATTGATCACGGTCCACGGTTCCGCCAACCGCTTCTCCTTCAGGAAGAAGAATATGGTATTTGACGTCCAGCAGCCGAGCCGTGTTGTCGGCGCGCTCTATGGCGGCCCCCAACCGGATAAACCGGGACGAAGGGTTTTTCAGCATGCGCCCGATCGCGCCTTCAAAACCGCGTGTTTCGGCTTCTGCCTGTGCAACAAGGCTGAGCACCTGTTCGGTGTTGCCTGGGCTCGACTTCCCATGAAAGAGCAGCCAGGCCCGATTGATTGCGCTCCAGGCCTCTCTGGAGAGTGCTGTTCGAACCGCCTTGGCGTTGTCCCTGGCCGCATTCAGGCAAAACAGGACCGAGCCCGGATGGTCGACCGACACGGTGAGGAACCGGGTTCCATTTTTCGGCGTCAACGCCTGACCCGTGCTGCCGAACGCCAAATCTGCATCCAGAACCTTCATGGCACTCATCCATGCGGCTTCGCCTGCCGGGCGCGTGGACAGGGCATCCAGCCTGAGTGTGGCTTCCACCAGCCTTGCCGTGAACTCCGCCCGTTCAACGTAGCGGCCAAGCCAGTAGAGGCAGGATGCCGTGCGCGACAGCATCAGCGCGGAGCCCCGTCATTTGCAAGAATGAAACTGTCCTTGGTACCGCCTCCCTGGCTTGAATTGACGACAAGCGACCCTTCCTTCAGCGCGACACGGGTCAGACCTCCCGGTACGATTTTCACCTTGCCCGGCTGGCTGAGCACAAAAGGCCGGAAATCCACATGACGCGGCGCTATGCCTTTCTCGGTCAATGTGGGTACGGTTGAAAGGGCAAGTGTCGGCTGAGCAATGTAACGATGCGGTTCCGCTTTCAGCGCCGTTCGAAATTCCTCGAGTTGGGCCTTGCTGGCCATGGGCCCGACCAGCATGCCGTAGCCTCCGGATCCGTCGACGAGTTTGACGACAAGGCTTTCAAGATTGTCGAGGACGTAAGAGAGCATCTTTGGCTCCCGGCACCGATAGGTTTCCACATTCGGAAGCAATGGCTCGCCGCCCGAATAATAGCGCACAATTTCAGGCATGTACGAATAGACAGCCTTGTCGTCGGCAATTCCCGTACCCGGAGCGTTGATGATCGAGACATTTCCCGCGCGGTAGGCGGAAATCAATCCAGGAACGCCAAGGAGCGAGTCCGGGCGAAAGATCAAGGGATCCAGAAAATCGTCATCAATGCGCCGATAGATGACATGAACCTGCACGCGACCCGTGATAGTACGCATCCAAACCTTGTCGTCGTCTACCTCAAGATCGGCTGCTTCAACCAGCTCAATTCCGATCGTGTCGGCCAGGAAACTATGTTCGTAATAGGCCGAGTTGTAATGGCCAGGCGTCAGGATGACGCACACGGGGTCACTGCCGCAACCGCGCGGCGCCACGGCCTGCATCGTTTCGTGAAGCAGGTCGGTATAACTGTCCACAGGCTCGACATGATAAAGCTGGAACAGTTCCGGGCACAGGCGGATCATCGCCTCCCGGTTTTCGAGCATGTACGAAACGCCTGACGGAGTTCGTGCATTATCCTCCAGCACCCAAAACGCGTCCGGGCCGGTTCGGACCAGATCGATCCCGCAAATATGCGACCAGACATCATGTGGCGGACGGGATCCGACAATCTCCGGCCGAAACTGAGGGTTGCGGAGAATGAGATCGGCAGGGATGATGCCGTCCGCCAGAATCTTCCGGGGACCATAGATGTCTGCGAGAAAGGCATTGATTGCTTCGACCCGCTGGACAAGGCCCGCCGAGAGCGAGGACCATTCCGGTGCAGTAAAAATCCGCGGCACGATATCAAACGGGATAATCCGTTCTGCCGCTGCTTCATCGCCATAGACGGCAAAGGTGATGCCCAGCTGACGAAATGTGGCTTCAGCAGCCTCCTGACGGCGCTGCAATTCGGACGGTGGCGTTTCATCCAGCCAGCGCCCGAGCGCATCGAATTCAGGGCGCGCACCTGAGCCTTGAGAAAAGCCACGAATCTCGTCGAAGGGACGACCCATGGGGTGAAGACTGCATTGCTTTGGTGCAATGCACAAGAGGGTGTCAGATCAATCCCGCAAGAGGGCTGGATGGATCGGCGTACATTCGGCGGCCCATGCGGCCAGCCAGATAGGCAAGGCGACCGCTTTCCACAGCCAGCTTCATTGCCTGCGCCATCATGACGGGATCTTTTGCTTCCGCAATTGCGGTGTTCATCAGCACGCCGTCGCAGCCGAGCTCCATCGCAACTGCAGCATCAGATGCCGTCCCAACCCCGGCATCGACGAGCACTGGCACCTTTGCCCCTTCCACAATCAGGCGGATCGTCACACGGTTCTGGATGCCAAGGCCAGAACCGATTGGCGCACCCAGCGGCATGATTGCCACTGCTCCTGCTTCTTCAAGCTGCTTTGCGGCAATCGGATCATCCACACAGTAGACCATCGGCTTGAATCCGTCCTTCACCAGGACTTCCGTTGCCTTCAGGGTTTCCCGCATGTCTGGATAGAGCGTGCGCGCTTCACCAAGCACCTCGAGCTTGACCAGATCCCATCCGCCAGCTTCACGGGCAAGCCGCAGCGTGCGAATTGCGTCATCGGCCGTGTAGCACCCAGCCGTATTGGGGAGATAGGTGTATTTCTTCGGGTCGATGAAATCCGTCAGCCTGGGCGCTTTTGGATCAGACACATTGACGCGCCTCACGGCCACCGTGATGACTTCGGCGCCGGACGCTTCAAGCGCCGCCGCATTCTGTGCAAAGTCCTTGTACTTTCCAGTGCCGACAATGAGCCGCGAACGGAAGGTCTTTCCGGCAACAGTCCATTCATCCCCACTTCCGCCGCCCACAAAATGCACGATTTCCAGCTGGTCCCCCTGGGCAAGACGGACGCTGCCCAGTGTCGAACGGGGCACAATCTCCAGATTTCTTTCCACAGCAATCTTTGCCGGATCGAGGCCAAGCTGAGCAGCCAGATCCGCAATCGTCATGTCTGCAGCGACGGACCGGGGTTCACCGTTGAGTGTAATGGACAACATGGAATGGAGACTCGTCCTTGGCCTTTTGCGATGCAGCCCATATAGAAGGCCGCCAAGGCCCCGCAACCGGAACTGCAGCATAATGCCCGATTTGCCTGTGATTTATGTCCTGAACGGTCCGAACCTGAACCTGCTTGGGCTGCGGGAACCAGAGATATACGGCACCGACACTTTGGACGACATTGCTGGGCGCCTTGAAGATCAGGCCCGCACACTCGGATTTGAAATCGATATGAGGCAGTCGAACCACGAAGGCCATCTCATCGACTGGATGCACGAAGCGAATGCCCGCGGCGCAAAGGCCATCTTGCTGAATGCAGGCGGTTATACCCACACGTCAATCGCGTTGCATGATGCGATCAAGTCGATCAAGGTTCCCGTGATAGAGGTTCACCTGTCCGATCCCATGAAGCGCGAGCCGTTTCGGCACATCAGCTTTGTCGGCAAGGCGGCAATCGCGAGTTTTGCGGGCCACGGGGCACATTCATACACGCTGGCGCTGGACGCGGCGGCCAAGCTCTGACAATGGCAGCTCATCGAAATATTTTGGGGGTTCAATGACCGAGAAATCAGGCGCCATGCAAGTTGATCTGAAACTTGTCCGCCAGCTTGCGGAACTGCTGGATGAAACATCCCTCTCCGAAATCGAAGTAGAGGACGGAGGTCGAAAGATCCGAGTGGCCCGGACCCTTTCCGGAGCCATCGTTTCGGCACCAGCCGCAGCAGCGGCCCCTGCCGCGCCAGCAGTGCCAGTTGCGCCTGTTGCCTCAGCTCCTGCGGTTCCCGCAGGCGACCACCCCGGCACCGTAAAGTCTCCGATGGTTGGAACTGCCTACCTTACGCCCGAACCGGACGCTGCCCCGTTCATTGCAGTTGGCGCTTCGGTAAAGGAAGGCGATACGATCCTGATTATCGAAGCCATGAAGGTCATGAATCCCATCATTGCCCCGCGTGGTGGCAAGGTCACCCAAATCCTTGTCGGCAGTGGCCAACCCGTTGAATTCGACCAGCCGCTTGTCGTAATCGAATGACCATCGAAAAGCTGTTGATCGCCAATCGTGGCGAAATCGCACTTCGCATTCATCGTGCTGCGCATGAAATGGGCATCAAGACCGTTGCTGTCCATTCGACAGCCGATGTCGACGCGATGCATGTCCGCTTGGCCGATGAGGCCGTCTGCATTGGCCCGCCGCCTGCAAAGGACAGCTACCTGAATATTCCGGCAATCATCTCTGCTGCCGAGATCAGCAATGCCGATGCGATTCATCCCGGCTATGGGTTCCTGTCGGAAAACGCGCGATTTGCGGAGATTGTCGAGGAACACAAGATTGCGTTCATTGGCCCTAAGCCTGAACATATCCGGACAATGGGCGACAAGGTCCAGGCCAAGAGGACGGCAGGTGCTCTTGGGATGCCACTTGTTCCAGGCTCCGACGGCGCGATCGACGATGTCGAAGAGGCCAAGCGCATTGCCAAGGATATTGGCTATCCCGTGATCATCAAGGCGGCATCAGGCGGCGGCGGACGCGGCATGAAGGTCGTCAATTCCGAAAGCGAGCTGGAAAGCCAGATGCAGCAGGCCGGAACCGAGGCAAAGGCCGCGTTCGGAGATGCCACTGTCTATCTCGAAAAATATCTCGGAAATCCCAGGCATATCGAATTTCAGGTTTTTGGAGACGGAAATGGCAATGCCATTCACCTGGGCGAACGCGATTGCTCACTCCAGCGCCGTCATCAAAAGATATTGGAAGAAGCGCCCTCTCCCGTCATTTCTGCGGCAGAACGGGCCCGGATGGGCGGTATTGTTTCAAAGGCAATGGCCGATATGGGGTATCGCGGCGCCGGTACGATCGAGTTTCTTTGGGAAAACGGCCAATTCTATTTCATCGAAATGAACACCCGCATTCAGGTCGAACACCCCGTAACGGAGATGATTACCGGTTTCGACCTTGTTCGCGAACAGATCCGCGTGGCGGAAGGCAAGGGCCTTTCCGTCACGCAGGACATGCTCGAATTCCGTGGCCATGCCATCGAATGCCGAATCAATGCAGAGGATCCACGCACATTCTCACCCTCACCTGGCCCTGTGAGCTATTACCACCCGCCGGGGGGCATGCACGTGCGCGTGGATAGCGGCCTCTACGCCGGTTATCGTGTCCCGCCATATTATGACTCGATGATTGCCAAACTTATCGTCTATGGTCGAACGCGCGAAAGTTGCATGATGCGCATGCGGCGCGCGCTTGAAGAAATGGTGGTCGACGGCATCAAGACCAACATTCCTCTTCATCAGGAATTGCTCCGCGCGCCCGACGTCATTGACGGCAACTATTCGATCAAATGGCTTGAGGAATGGCTTGCTGGACAAGCCGGAGGTTGAGTTTCGATGGCGGTCAAAAAGGCTGCAGTTTTTTCAAGTATGGCTCTGGTCTTGGCAGCACCTGCTGCTGCGGTTGACCCTCGGACTGAAACTCCTGTCAATCTCTTGCCGCCCGTGCTGCAAACTCCGGCGCCGGCGCAGCAGACTGCGCCTCAAGCTCCTGCCGCGAATGTGCAGGTTGCAACCCCAGTGCCGGCAAAGCCGGCGCCCTATTGGTCAATGGGCAATGCGTCTGCACTGCTGTTCTTCATCCAGGGCATAGGAAGCCGAGGTCTCAATCCGGCAGACTATGGCCCAGACGCGCTCCAGGCAGCCATCAAGGCCGGAGAGGGCCAGGCGCTCAATGACATGGCGACTCTGGCCTTCAGCCAGCTTCTGGTTGACCTCCGAGACGGGCGCACACCCTATTCCGCGCGGGTTCAATGGTTCATTCGCGATCCTGACGCGACGACCTTTCCGACAGACGATATGCTGCGCAAGGCACTGGACAGCCAGGATTTCGAAGCGGTCTTTTCATCGGTTGAACCAAAGCACCCAGATTATGTCGCACTGAAAAATGCACTTGCCGCCACCAGGGATACGGCGCGGCAGCAGATCATCAAGACCAACATGGATCGTTGGCGCTGGCTGCCGCATGACCTTGGGAAACGCTATGTCTATGTCAACGTTCCCGAATACATGGTCCGGGTGGTCGGCAAAGGCAAAAACATCGCAACATACCGCGCTATTGTCGGGGCCCCCAAGACAGCAACGCCGCAACTGGATGCGCAAGC
>CAYSCC010000013.1:0-12441 GCA_964429375.1 uncultured Chakrabartia sp. | reverse complement strand
ACTTCGGGCCTCAATGCCGATGCGTCGGCCAGTTCGGGAAACAGCTTTGCCGGACGCAGATTGGCAAAAAGGCCTAGCTCCTTGCGGAGCCCAAGGATCGCCTGCTCTGGCCGCAAGTGCCGTTCAAGCGCATCGCATTCGGGATCACCGACCGCACCGAAGAGAATGGCATCGGCGCGTCTGGCGATATCAAGAGTTTCGGAAGGCAGTGGATGTCCCTTTGCCTTGTAGGCTGCGCCACCGACGAGCCCCACTTCATACGAAAGATCCAGTCCAAGCGCGTCCAGCACACGCCGTGCTTCGGCAACCACTTCAGGACCAATCCCGTCTCCAGGCATCAAGGCAATGCGCATCTTCAACTCCGTTCCAGAGTGCCGCGCTTTGGCCTATGCCGCAGCCCTTTTCAACCGCTCGACCAGTCTTTCACGCGATGCAAGGACGTCAGCCCGTCGATCAGCAAACAAATGGCGTTCGAGTTGCGCCCCCGATTCGGCAAGGCAGGCCAGCACATCAGCCCATTCCGCCGGCCGGTCAGGCTCCCTCCGCCCAAAACCCAAGGCCGACAGAATCAGCAGTTCGTATGTGAAGAGCGCACCTGCCCAGCCTCGCGCTGCTGGCGCCGCCTCGATCGCGCCCAATAACCCGTCCAAAGCAGTATGGATCGCAGGATAGGGGTGCATTTCGGGCACGACAGCTGCCGTCAGTGCCGTCGACCAGTCAAGGCCAGCTGCAGCAAGCGGCTCTGCCATCAGTGGGCCTCGACTGTGCTCGAGTTCCACTGTCAGGCCAGGAAGCTGGGTTTCAACCCGGCTGCGGAACTCAGCACGGACAACATTTGAAGGCTGCAGGACCGGTCGCAAGGTTCTGGAGCGTCCCCCGCGCACGTACCCTGCCACAAGGCCATGCTTGGCTGTCATTGCCCGCACGATCGAACCGGCTTCGCCATGTGGGCGAACCGCGCAGATGATCGCTGAAGCCGTAATATGCACAAACAAGGAGATAGCGCGGCTGGCCGAATTTGAAATGCGCAATTCCGGAATCGGCGAGCCTTGCCGGAAATGAAATCGGCTAGTCGCGTTTGAACATCGCCGAGATTGAATTGCCGCCGTGCTTCATTTGGCTGTCATCGCCGCGACGAATGGTTCGCCGTCAGGCTCGAATGAGGAAAACCGAAATGAACACTGTTGTGAAAATGACTGCGCTGGTTCTGGCGCTTGGCGCAACGACAGCCTCTGTTGGCTTTATCAGCCCGGCACAGGCGCAATCCCTGGACCAGGCAAGAATCGACACGAGCGTTGACCTGGCAAGCGCACAGGGCCAACGCACACTTGAACGGCGCATTGGTCGCGCGGCAGACATGCTGTGCAGCGACGCCAGCGAACGGCTTGAAATCCGCGTCCGCAAAGCCAGTAACGCCTGCCGTGACGATGTGGTCCGCTCCGCGCGTGCCACAATTTCTCGCCTTTCCGGTGAATCAGCAAATTCGGCCAGCAGCATTTGATGCCAGCACCGACACCGGTCCCGGAGCGGCCTCAGCTACTCACCGGAATGATAAAAATCATACACGACCCGCGCGACGGCCTCTGACACGCCAGGCGCGCGGGCAAGATCCTCGAGTGACGCGGCGCGAACAGCCCGCGCAGTCCCAAAATGCATCAGCAAGGCCTTTTTCCGGGCAGGGCCGATGCCGGGAACCTCGTCAAGCGGACTGGCGACGATCGCCCTGGACCGCTTTGACCGGTGTGCGCCGATGGCATACCGATGGGCTTCATCCCGCAGGCGCTGAAGATAGAAGAGAACAGGCGCGTTGACAGGGAGTCCGAATTCCCGGCCATCCGGGAAATGAAAGGTTTCGCGCCCGGCGTTTCGGTCGGGCCCTTTGGACACCCCGATCAAGGCGACATCTTCGACACCGAGTTCATCAAGCACAGCCTTGACTGCACTCAACTGCCCCTTCCCGCCGTCAATCAGGACCAGATCGGGCCAGAGCCCGCGTTCGCGATCCGGGTCTTCTTCCAGTGCACGACCAAACCGGCGTTCCATCACTTCGCGCATCATCGCGAAATCATCGCCTGGAGCAGTTTCGGGACGCTTGATGTTGAACTTGCGATACTGGCCTTTCAGGAATCCCTCTGGCCCGGCCACAACCATGGCGCCCAAGGCATTCGTACCCTGAATATGACTATTGTCGTAAATCTCGATTCGGCGGGGTGGATCGGACAGTTCGAACAGATCCGCAACTTCCTGCAACAATCTGCCCTGCGTCGTGCTTTCAGCGAGGCGCCGATCCAAGGCTTCGACCGCGTTGCGCGTTGCCTGCTGCACGAGGCGGACGCGATCCCCGCGCTGCGGACGAACGATCTCAACCTTGCTCCCTGCCCGTTCGGCCAGTGCTTCGGCGAGCAAATCGGCCTCCGGCAGATCGCGGTCGAGCATGATGGTCTTGGGCGGAGGCACGTCTTCGTAGAATTGGGCGAGGAAGCTGGTCATCACCTCTTCTTCCGACAGATCCTGTGTGTGTGTCGGAAAAAAGGCACGGTGCCCCCAATTCTGCCCGCCGCGGATGAAAAAGGCCTGGATGCCCACCTGCCCTGCCTTGGTCGCCAATGCAAAGATATCGGCATTGCCCACGCCCGCGGCGTTGATTGCCTGACTGCCCTGAATGAAGTTGAGTGCCTTGAGCCGGTCGCGCAGGATTGCGGCGCGCTCAAAATCCAGAGATTCCGCAGCGGCTTCCATGTCCCTGCCAAGCTTAGCCTGAACCTCGGTCGATTTGCCGCCAAGGAACGCCTTTGCATCGGCCACGAGTTCGCCATAGCCATCCAAACCAATGCGCCCGACGCAAGGGGCGGAACAGCGCTTGATCTGATAGAGCAGGCAGGGACGATCGCGATTGTTGAAGAAGCTGTCCGTGCACGACCTGAGCAGGAACAGTTTCTGCAGTGCGTTGATTGTCGTGTTGACGGATCCCGCACTGGCAAAGGGACCATAGTAATTCCCTTTCGCCTTGCGAGCGCCCCGATGTTTCTGGAGTCTGGGAAATGCGTGATCAGACCTGAGCAGGATGAAGGGAAAGCTTTTGTCGTCGCGCAGCAACACGTTGTAGGCGGGCCGGTAGCGCTTGATCAACTGCGCCTCAAGAAGCAGGGCCTCCGCTTCGCTGTTGGTCGTCACAATTGTCATGCTGCGTGTCTGCGCAACCATCCGGCGGATCCGGTTTGGGAGCCTGTCGACCTGCGTGTAATTGGTGACCCGGTTCCGAAGCGCTCTGGCCTTTCCCACATACAGCACGTCGCCACGCACATCGTGCATCCTGTAAACCCCCGGCTTGGAGGGCAGTGTTTTCAGCACGTTGCGGATGGCGGCAATGCCGGCGTCGAGATTTGGCTGATCTACGCCGCGAACGGCATAGGTCTGCTTTTCCTCATTGAAGCGATCCGGTGCGTCGGGCTGGGACATGACCCGGCTATATCATCCTTCGCCCGGTATGGGAGAGGCTGCCGAAAGGCTATTTGACGGCAGCGAGATCCGCGCTTGCCTTGGCAAGCTTGTCGTCCGTGATCAGACCGTTCGAATAGGGAGCGAGCTGTTTGAGGGACAGGGCCTTGAACTGCTCATATGCCGGATGCGTCGTGATGCCGGGGAAGTCTGCTTCGAGAACAGCCCGAGCAGCGGGGTTTGCAGCCAGTTGTTCGATCGGAGAGTCAATCGAGAAGGTCGCAGAAAGGGAGGCCTCAGGTGCAGGCGCAACCTGAGCGATGGCATGCACCGGAGTCATGAGCAAAATCGCTGCACTGGCAACTGCACGCATTGTCGCACACTCCCGATCCATTGGGGCAGCCTCTAGTTGAGGCGGGCTATCGTGGTATCAACCAGGCTCTTGTCGGCCTTTGCATCATGATTGACCGCAATCAGTTGGGTGGCGGCGGCTGTCGCAGCTTCGGCTGCCTTCGCCCGCACATCTGCAATCGCGGCGCGCTCCGCTGCCTCGATCTTCTGTTCGGCGGACTTGGTGCGACGCGCAATGAGTGCTGTTGCGTCTTCCTTGGCCTTTGCGACGATCAGCTTTGCTTCCTCTTCAGCGGCAGCCTTCAGGGCAGTCGCTTCCTTGGACGCATTCTTGATATTCTTTTCATATTCGCCCTTGAGGCTTTCAGCTTCAATCCGCAGGCGTTCCGCAGCGTCAAGCTGCTCCTTGATTCCGGCAATCTGCTTGTCCAGCGCCGAAGCGATCAGCGCAGGAACCTTCGCGTAAAGCATGATCCCGAAGACGAAAAGCATTGATGCCGCGACCCAGCCTCCCGGCGTCAGCAACAAGGCAGTCGGCTCCTCGGCGTGCTCCGCCGCTGCAGCCACTGCTTCCGAAGCAATCATTGCAAGATCAAGCATTGCCCAACACCGCCTTCACTGCCTTTGTGGCCTGGGCCTGGGTGACTTTCGCACCTGAAACCTTGGCCACAATATCCTGCGCCGCTTCAACAGCCACAGCCTCTAGTCCCTCAAGTGCCTTAGCCCGCGCCTTTGCAAGGCTGGCTTCGGCGGCGGAAACCCTTGCCGAAATCTCAGCATCAGCCTTGGCAAGACGGTTCTCGGCGTCCTTGGCGGCCTTGGCCTTGGCCTCGGCAGCGACTGCCTGGGCACCTGTGCGTGCTTCAATCTGAGCGGCCTTGGCCCGCTCTTCGATCTCCAGAGCCGTAGCGCGTGCGCTTTCAGCCGCAGCCAGATCTCCGGCAATCTTGGCATTACGATCATCGACAGTCTTTTCGATCTTGGGGAGCATCCCCTTGCCGATCCCGATGTAGATGACAGCCAGAACCAGTAGCAGCCAGAACCACTGCGACTGGTAGACAAGCAAGAGCTGATTGATCTGAGGCATTTTTTCCGATCCGATTCAGTGCACCCCCGAAGAGTTAGCGGGGGCCCATCTTGTGCCCCTGCTGATGCAGGGGCAGGTCAGATGCGCAAATTAAACGGCGTACAGAATGATCATGGCGACCGCGAATGCGATCAGGCCGAGCAATTCAGCAGCCGCGAAGCCGATGAAGAGACGACCCTGCTGTCCGTCAGCAGCCGCGGGGTTGCGCAGTGCGCCCTGAAGGAACGAGCCGAAGACATTGCCCACACCGGTTGCGGCAACGCCAACACCAATGGCAGCCAGGCCGGCACCAATCACTTTTGCAGCTTCGAGATCCATGATTAACTCCTTTGAAAATTCCGTTGGTGGTTGAAGTCAGACCCTAGTGCAGGTGCACAGCGTCATTGATGTAAAGCGACGTCAGCAGCGCGAACACATAGGCTTGAATGGCGCAGACCAGAAGCTCGAGCGCGTTGACGCCCGCAATGAAGACGAAGCTGATGAGCGAAATGCCATAACCCATCGCCGTGCCCGAATTGATGCCGTTGACAATGAAATAGCCGAACACATCCACAAGAATGTGGCCAGCAATCATCGCCACGAAAAGACGCAGGGCAAGGCTGAATGGACGCACCATGAAAGAAATGAGTTCGATCGGCACGATCAGGGGCAGCAGCGGTCCGGGCGTGCCGTGCGGCACGAACAGCGAAAAGAAGTGGAACCCATGCTTCCAGAAGCCGACGATCAGCACAATGGAAAAGCTGATGATTGCAAGAACGCCGGTCACAGTGAACTGGCTCGTGACTGTAAAGGGATGGGCGGCTTCCACCACACCGAATGGCATCATGCCCATCAGGTTGGAAAACAGGATGAAAATGAAGACCGTGAAGACCCACGGCGTATATTTGCGTCCTTCGGGCCCGATATTCGTCAGGGTCATGCCGGAAATGAAGCCCGTCACGCTTTCGACGGCAGCCTGCCAACGCCCAGGAACGAGATCACGTTTCATTCCGCCCCACATGAACAGCAGGATCGAGCCAAGCACGATGAGCATCCACAAGGCTGAATTCGTGAAATGAAACGGCGTGCCATCCAGAACCGAACCGCCAAGCGATTCGATCTGGAACTGGTGCATCGGGTCGATCTTGACTTCGGCCGCAGCGCTCATGGCTTACCCTGTTCTTCCCTTTGATCAGAGCAGGCCTATTCGGCCCGCTCCTTTGAAATCCGTATCACTTGGCTGATGGCCGCACCGAACCCGAGGAACAGCATGATCAACAACCCCGCAGGCGCCGTCCCGACATAGCGATCAATCACCCAGCCGATCAGCGCCGCACCCAATGGAGCCCCCAGAAGCGTGGAAAGAACGCGCTGCCCCTGGCCCGCACCCTTGCCTGTAAGCGCCGCCGGATTGGCCAGCGGTGCCGTTCGTTCCTGTTCGGCCCGCCTGACCTTTTCCAGCTGCTCATCAAGCGATGCCAACCGAGGGTCCTGTGCGCCGTTGGAGGCTTGTTCAGGGTCATTCGCAGCCATGTCGATTCGTCCGCTTGTTTAAGGGAAAACCGCCATGAAAACGGGCAACCCCGCCAAGGCGCGCCCCCCTTAGAAAGCGGCGCCGCGCAAGTCAACCGGCGCGTTGTGCGGTGCGGCGAACTTGGGCCCCGCTTTACAGCAAACTGGCCAACAAACCAGCCCCGGCGCAGATGCCGAGCGTGCGCACCATTTTCCATCGCGCAACAAACAACAGGAAGAACGCCAGCGCCGTAAGACCTGCAGCAATGGCTTCAAAACTGGACCACAGGGGCACGGAAAAACGCGCAACGCCGACATCCACCATCTCAACGCGGCGAAAGAGGACATGCAATGCGAACCAGGCGCTGAGATTGCCGATCACGCCCACGACTGTGGCTGTGATCGCTGCCAGCCCGCCTTTCAGGCGCGTCGCGTGACGAAGGCGGTCAATCCACGGAGCGCAGGCAAAGATCCAGAGAAAGCAGGGCGCAAAGGTCACCCAGGTGGTCAGCGCTGCGCCTGCGAGACCGGCCAAAAGCGGCGTGAACGGCTCCGGCGCGCGGAAGGCAGCAAGAAATCCGACAAACTGCGTGACCATGATCAATGGCCCCGGGGTGGTTTCAGCGAGGCCAAGCCCGTCGGCCATCTCCCCAGGCTGGAGCCAGCCGAAAGACTGGACAGCCGCCTGCGCCATATAGGCAAGTACGGCATAGGCCCCTCCAAAGGTCACGACAGCCAATTGCGAAAAGAACAGGCCAATTTTCCAGAGAATATGGTCGGGACCAAGCGCGACGCCGATAAGGGCCAGCGGGGCAAACCAGATCAGCAACCAGACAAGAACTGTCCGTGCGGTCGATTTCCAATGCGGCCGATCGCCGGCATCTTCCGTCTGGGCCTGCGACGGCTTCAAAAGCCATTGCGGACGCCGGACTGAAACCAGGACTCCCAAGAGCCCTGACCCAAGCACGATGAAAGGAAAAGGCAGGTTAAACAGGAAAAGCGCGAAAAAGGCAGCAACAGCCAGTGCCTTCTTGAAGAGTGTGTCAAGCGTTCGTCCCGCGATGCGCAGCAATGCCTGCACGACAATGGCAAGGACAGCAGCCTTGATCCCAAGGAAGAGTGCCGCAAACCAACCCAAATGGGCAGCAAAGGCATAGAGCGCAGAAAGCGCGAGCATGACCAGCGCACCCGGCGCGACAAACAAAAGCCCCGCCGCAAGCCCTCCCTTCACCCCGTGCAGGCGCCAGCCGATGTAGGTTGCCAGCTGCTGCGCCTCGGGCCCGGGGAGAAGATGGCAGAAATTCAGGGCGTGGAGAAAATCAGGCTCGGCAATCCACTTGCGATCATCGACCAGATCCTTGTGCATCAACGCAATTTGCCCTGCCGGACCCCCAAAGTTGATCAGGCCAATCCGTGCGAAGACCCGCACAAGGGCAGCGAAATCAGGAACGGTCGCACTGTCAGGCATGCGCTTCAAATGCATTGCTTTGAACATTTAGTCGACACCCGCAAAGGCATGCTCCTTCTAATCCCGAAGGCAATTGACCAAACTTCGGCTCGATCAAATAGGTCGATGATCTTATTCCCTACTTATAAAGTAGTATTTAGTCGCAAATCCTACTCGACTCGTCTCAGTGCACTCTTGTCTATCAAATTAGTGGGGATCAGCATTCGATTCCGGTCGACTCGTCGTGCGGCCTGAAATGGGGTCTGGACATGCCAGCAGCAGCAAGCCTTTGCGTCCCTCTGCAGTTCTTGCCAATTTTTGGCTATTTTTTGTGTGCCCCCACCAATCCGGCGGGCCAGATGCAAATCTTTTCAAAGCCGAGCCACTCATCGGCCTCGCATTGAGCTCCAGTTGCTATGACCTGGTCTGACGAAACGTCGCGCATGGAAATCGGCTTTGAGCGATCAAAGCAAAACTATCTTGCTTAAAGACTACTTTTTTAGTGGATATTAACATCAAAGTTGGGCAATCCGAGGAGGACCAAATGCAGATCGACACATCAGGTCAGGACACATGCGCGAATCCCCGGTCAAATGCTGAACAGCTTGAGATTCTCCGTCAGGCACTGGCGAAAATTCGGTTCGGAGCCATCCAGCTTACCGTTCACGAAGGCAAGCTCGTGCAGATGGATGTGACCGAAAAGCGACGCTTCCCCAATTGACATCAACCTTGACCGGACAACCGGAAATCTCATGCACATTCACCACGCGCTTCCCAAGGAAACTGATGCGGACCGGTCTACCGGCCGCATCATCTTTCCTGCGTCCCAGCCAAACCAGTTCAGAGGACTTTCAAGATGAACCGCAGACATTTTACTCGGGTAGCGCTTGCTGCCACGGCGCTGGCACTTGTGCCCGGTGCCGCATTGGTCGCTGCAGCGCCAGCGACGCTGCTCAATGTATCTTATGACCCGACGCGCGAGCTTTACGTTGCGATCAATGCCGCCTTTGCCCGCGACTGGAAGGCCAAGACCGGCCAGGATGTCGTCATCCGCCAAAGCCATGGCGGGTCGGGCAAGCAGGCGCGTTCCGTTATCGATGGCTTGCCGGCCGACGTCGTCACACTCGCAGTTGGCGGGGATATCGATGCTATTGCCTCACGCGGGCTGATCGCGAAAAACTGGCAGACGCGCCTGCCCCGCTCAAGCGCGCCCTATTATTCGACGATCGTCTTTCTCGTCCGCAAGGGAAACCCCAAGAACATCCATGATTGGGACGACCTTGCCCGCCCCGGTGTTTCCGTGATTACGCCCAACCCCAAGACGAGCGGCGGCGCACGCTGGAACTTCCTTGCGGCCTGGGGTTATGCCCAGAAAGCCTATGGGTCTGGCGCGAAAGCAAAGGAATTTGTCACCAAGGTCTTCCGCAACGTGCCGATTCTCGACAGCGGCGCACGCGGATCGACAACGACCTTTGTCCAACGCGGACAGGGCGACGTCCTGATTTCGTGGGAAAACGAGGCCTATCTGGCACAGCGCCAGTTGGGCAAGGGCCAATTCGAGATCGTGACCCCGTCCGTTTCAATCCTTGCCGAGCCACCCGTCTCGGTCGTCGACAAGGTGGTGGACCGCAAGGGCACGCGCAAGGTGGCGGAAGCCTATCTGAACTTCCTCTACACCCCCGCGGCCCAGGATATCATCGGACGCAACTTTTACCGCCCCCGCGACCCGGCGGCGGCCGCCAAGTTCAAGGGCCAGTTCCGCAACATCCCGCTTTTCACAATAGACCGCAACTTCGGCGGCTGGGCGAAGGCGCAGGCGACCTTCTTCAATGATGGCGCCCTGTTCGACCAGATCCTCGAAGACGCAAAGAAATAAGACGGGGCGGCTGGATGGCCGGGCCCTTCAAGGGAGATTGACGATGAAAACAATTTTGTTTGTGAGTGCTTCTGCGCTTGCACTGATCGCTGCGCCTGCGCGCGCCCAGGAACAGCAGCCGGACTCAGGCTCGGGACTGGATACGCTTGTTACCGATGAAACCACCGCAGAGGTGGCAGCCGAACCTGCAAAAACCGGAGATCCGGTTGTCGACAGGCTCAATGCCCTGGAAGCGCGTATCCGCCAGCTTGAGGTTCGCAACGCCCAGTTGGAAGCAGCAGCAGTTGAGACCCAGTCGCGCGTCGAGCGGGTCGAAGTGCGTTCTGCCAAGTCAGCACAGCCCGGCGTTGTGCCGACCTTTGCCGATGTAAACGACAACTTCACATTCAAGCCACGCGGCGTATTTCAGATCGACTATGCCGGCTATAATGAGCGCGCTGGCGGCTATGACTATAGCAACGGTACAGATATCCGGCGTGCACGCTTCGGCTTTGAAGGTACAGCATACAAGAATTTCAAATGGCGGATCGAAGCCGAACTGGTGAAGAACTCGGTCACGTTGCTGGATGCCTATGTAACCTATGCGATCAACCCGAAATGGTCGGTGACGGCTGGTCAGCACAAGGCGCCCTACGGATTGGAAGCCAACACGTCGGATTCGGCGAACACTTTCCTTGAGCGTGGCATGGCGAGCAACGCCTTTGGTGCAGTCGGGGCGGAACGGCGGGTTGGGCTCAGCCTTGCCTACCAGACCGACAAGCTCAACGCAGCCTTCGGCCTGTTCGGATCGAGCGAATCTGTCCTGCGCAATGCAACCACCCCCGACGAGGGCTATGGCATAAACGGTCGCATCACATGGGGTCCGATCCTCGATACCGGCAAGGTCGTTCACCTGGGGCTATCAGCATTCCATGCAACGAACTTCCCGGGAAATGCGCTAACCGTCAGTGAACGGCCCAATGTCCGGGTTGATGACGGCCGGATCATTTCCGCAGCGATTGCGGGCACCAATCCCGCAAATGGCCCATCCACCGGCGTGAAGGACGCTGACTATGTCGGCGCCGAAGCCTTGCTCATTCGCGGACCATTCTCAGTGCAGGGCGAATATGGCCATCTGTCGCTTGATCGCTTTGGCACAGCACCCAATGTGAGTTTCGACGGCTTCAACGTATACGGCACCTGGTCGATCACCGGAGAGGCACGTTCAGTCAGGAACGGCGTCATCGACAAGTTCAAGCCGTTCAAGAACTTCAATCCGGCGACAGGTGACCTGGGCGCATTTGAAATCGCACTTCGCTACGATACGCTGAACCTGACGGACACGGACCTCTCCGCCCTCAAGCGCAAGGCGACAAGCGTGACAGGCGCGCTGAACTGGTATCTCAACCCCAACACCAAGATCCTCTTCAACTATATCCGGTTCAAAGGAACCAACTCGCCGCTGGTTGTGGCTCCCGTCGCTGTCAATGGAACAACAGCAAAGGGCGATGCATTCGCAACGCGCCTTCAGTTCGATTTCTGACGCGTGGCCTGGGCACTTCACATGACACGGCGCTCCGCCCTTCCCGGCTTTGGCCTGACATTGGGACTGACCCTTTTTTGGGTCAGTCTCATCGTAATCATCCCGGTCGCGGCCGTGTTCATCCGCAGCTTTGGCGACGGATGGCATCATTTTCTGACAGTTGGCTTTTCGGGCCGCGCAATAGCCGCCTACCGCGTCACATTCGGCGCTGCCGCTTTGGCAACGCTGATCAATGCGGTATTTGGCCTGTTGGTAGCCTGGGTTCTGGTGCGCTTCGATTTTCCGGGTCGACGCTTGCTTTCCGCCGCAGTCGATTTGCCCTTTGCCTTGCCTACCGCCGTTGCCGGCATTGCCCTGACGGCCATCTATGCCAACACAGGGTGGATCGGATCCTGGCTTGAGCCGCTTGGCATCAGGATCGCCTATCAACCGCAGGGCATTGTGGTTGCGCTGATCTTCATTGGCCTGCCCTTCATCGTTCGTGCAGTCGAACCCGTCCTGGCTGACCTTGATCGGGGCTTTGAAGAAGCAGCGGCGAGCCTCGGCGCAACGCGGTGGCAGGTCTTTTCCCGCGTCATTTTCCCAGAGATTGCTCCTGCTCTGGTCACGGGCTGCGCTCTCGCTTTTGCCCGGTGCGTCGGAGAATATGGCTCAGTGATCTTCATTGCCGGGAATATCCCCAAAGTGTCGGAAATTGCCCCGCTGCTGATCGTCACGAGCCTTGAGCAATATGACTATGCCGGCGCTTCCGCGATTGCGGTCGTGATGCTGGTGATTTCCTTCGCCATGCTTGCACTGATCAATCGGCTCCAGCACCGCGCACAGAGCAGGGTGGGCCTGTGAACCGGCGCTCGAGCCTCGCAACGCCAGGATGGCTCAAGGGTGCGCTCATCGGCGGCGCGCTTGGCTATATCGTCCTCGTGCTGTTGTTGCCGATGGCGGCTGTCTTCGTGGAGGCCTTGCGCGAGGGGTGGCCAGCTTATGTCGCGGCGCTTGAAGAACCTGATGCCGTTTCGGCCATCAGGCTTACCCTTTGGGTCGCTGCAATTTCGGTGCCGCTGAACATGGTGTTCGGCATCGTGGCGGCCTGGGCAATCACCAAGCACGACTTCCGGGGAAAGGCCTGGCTCGTGACCTTTATCGAACTGCCCTTTTCAATTTCCCCTGTCGTTTCCGGCCTGATCTATGTCCTCATCTTCGGAGCGCAGGGCTGGTTTGGCTCATGGCTG
>CAYSCC010000012.1:0-12851 GCA_964429375.1 uncultured Chakrabartia sp. | reverse complement strand
CAGAGCCTGGTTCTGACGTCAGGCAGAGGCACGGGAGCCCCATCCGCGTTGAGCAGGCGCACTAACGCTCGGGCCGCGCGAGCATGGCCGGGTCAATACGCTCGTTGCGCCATTTCATGCCCCAATGGAGGTGTGGCCCGGTGGCGCGGCCAGTCTTGCCGACTGCCCCAATCCGGTCGCCCTGCCGAACGGCATCCCCCGCTTTCACGTCAATGCGCGACAAATGAAGAAATGCGCTGTTCAACCCCATGCCATGGTCAATCATTACCAGCTTGCCTTCAAGCGTGAATGGCTGGTCTGTCGCAAGCACGACGACTCCCTCAGCCGGGGCGACAACCGGTGTTCCGGTTGCACTGGCAAGATCCACTCCGCCATGGGGGGCAGCAGGTTCGCCGCCATAGATGCGCTGAGCCCCGAAGTGGCCGGTGATCCGGCCCGGGACAGGCCAAATGAAGCTTTGCCGCCATCCCACAGCGTCTGTCACGATCACTCTGGCGCGTTCGATTTGTTCGAGCTCGGTCGCGCGACGCGCCAAAAACTCGGCATCCGGTGCCGTCCGACGGCGCACCCGGGAGATTGTCTCGACAAGCCAGCGAGTCGAGGCAACCTCCAGGGTTTCCGAAACGACGTGGCCATCTGCCAGTACTGCGGTCAGTTGCGCGACTTCGCCATGATCCCTGCCAAAACCAGCAATAAAGCGGCGATCCTGCGAAAACGGTATTTCCTGCCCGTCCATCGCCAGCCGGACCGTACCCGAAGGAACAATTCCACGGATCAACGCGCCCTGACGCGGCTGGCGGTCGAGCAGAAATGGCCCCCGGCCCTGATCGGCAGACCCTGCTTCGACCGGTCCGGACACTGGCATTGCCGGAACAAGGCCGGCAGGTAACAAAAACAAACCCAGGAACGCAGCCCGGGTGAGCCGAAACATCATTCCTCGAGCATGGCCTTGGTTGCCAATTCCGCCGTGGCATAGGCTTCCTGCCGGGCGACACTCCAGTAGCGCAACAGGTCAAGCGGAATCGGAGCTCCCGACTTGGCGCAGACGACATGCTCGCCCTGCGCAAGCACGCGAAAACCGTTCGCCATATAGTGGAGCTTGGCCGTGCGGCCCTGTGACATCAGCATCGTTCTTCAACCCTTGTGGGCCGTTACAGCAGACTGGGCTGATCCGGCTTTGCCCGTCCATACGCGGGTCTGCTGTCTGGCTCAACCCGTACGGGAACACTGCCATCCGCAAAGGACAGGGTCAGCAGCTTCGCACGATTGGCCCGATCAGCGCTGCCCACGACCTTGCCATCGCGATCCTTGACCAGAACATATCCACGCAGGAGCGGTCGTTCGGGGTGCAGGGAGTCTGCAAGCCTCCAGATCTGCGTGAGACGCTGCGACGCCATTGACAGGCGCTGGCCAAGCATGGCCGGCCGCAGTCCGCCACTGATGCGGGCAAGATCAGCGCGTGCATCGGACAGGCGGTGTGAAAGGCCTCTCCGCAGGCGATCCCCAAGGTCATCAACTTTCTGGCGCTGCATGCCGAGCAGGGCATCGCACGTCGGGAGTCGCCGGGCCACAAAGGCCAGCCTTTCGTCTGCGCGATCCGCATAGCGGCGGATGGCCCTGAGGGAGCGAGCCTGTACCGACTGAAGCCCGGCAAGCAGGTCCGCGCGCACGGGCACGGCCAGCTCTGCAGCGGCGGTGGGCGTCGGCGCCCGCACGTCGGCAGCGAAATCGCACAGCGTTGTATCGGTTTCGTGGCCTACCGCTGAAATGACGGGAATCGTCGAGGCCGCAACGGCGCGCACCACGTTTTCTTCGTTGAAACTCCAGAGATCTTCGATCGAACCGCCGCCCCGGGCCACGATGATCAGATCTGGCCGGTCCGGACCCTGCATCGCCGAAAATCCTGAAACCGCAGCAGAAACCTGCTCCGCCGAACCCTGCCCCTGAACCAGAACGGGCCAAACGATCACGCGGGTCGGACAACGGTCTGCCAGGCGGTGAAGGATATCGCGGATAACCGATCCGGTCGGGGACGTCACAACGCCAATTGTGCGCGGCAGAAAGGGCAACGGGCGCTTGCGGGACGGGTCAAACAGCCCTTCGGCGTTGAGTTTCGCCTTCAGCCGTTCCAGCAGGGCCAGCAGGGCTCCTTCTCCGGCAATCTCCATGGACTCGATGACAATCTGGTAGCTCGATCGCCCTGGATAGGTTGTGAGCTTTCCAGATGCGACGATTTCCACGCCATCCTGTGGCACGAAAGGGATGCGGGCCACATTGCCCTTCCACATCACGCCATCGATCTTCGCATTTTCATCCTTGAGAGAGAGATAGATGTGCCCGGATGCTGCCCGCTTGAATCCCGAAATCTCGCCACGAATGCGCACATGACCAAAGCCCTGCTCAACATGGCGTTTGAGCGCGGAGGAAATTTCGCTGACGGACAGCACACCCGAATTGTCGCCCTGCCGTTCCTCGGCTAGGAGGCGCATCTCATCCAGCGGGGGCCTGTTTTCGTCCATGAACATCCTTTTGATCGGCAGCGGCGGGCGCGAACATGCGCTCGCATGGAAAATTGCGCAATCGCCCTCTTGCGATACACTCTATGCTGCGCCGGGCAACCCGGGCATTGCGCAAGAGGCAGAACTGGCTGCCCTCGACGCAGCCAACCACGCGGCGGTGATCGCATTTTGTGCGGGCCATGATATCGGGCTTGTGGTGATCGGGCCTGAAGGACCGTTGGTCGATGGATTGGCGGATGCTTTGCGCGATGCCGGTGTGCCCGTTTTCGGCCCGAGTGCTGCAGCGGCCCAACTGGAAGGATCGAAGGGATTCACCAAGGATCTGTGTGCGCGTGCGGGCATCCCGACAGCCGCCTATGCGCGGCATGTGAACAAGGAGGCCGCTCTGGCAGATCTGGCGCGCTTTGGCCTCCCTGTCGTCATCAAGGCCGATGGGCTCGCAGCCGGCAAGGGCGTGATCATTGCGGAGACAGCCGAAGCAGCGCGGGCAGCGGTGGACGACATGTTCGCCGGCGAATTCGGCGAAGCGGGTGCTGAAGTCGTGATTGAAGAGTTCATGACTGGTGAGGAAGCCAGTTTCTTCGCGTTGACCGATGGCACAAGCATCGTGGCGTTCGGATCGGCACAGGATCACAAGCGTGTCGGCGACGGCGACGTCGGGCCCAATACAGGCGGCATGGGAGCATACAGCCCGGCCCGTGTGCTGACTCCTGCCCTTGAAGCGCGGGTCATGGCAGAGATCATCGGGCCAACCGTGTCCGCAATGTCGGCGGCGGGAACGCCTTACAACGGAGTGCTTTATGCCGGCCTCATGCTGACGGCGGACGGGCCAAAGCTGATCGAGTATAACTGCCGCTTTGGCGATCCGGAATGTCAGGTCCTGATGATGCGTTTCAAGGGCGACCTGGTGGGGCTGATGCTGGCCATTGCCGAAGGTCGGCTGCATGAGGCAGAAGCCCCGGACTTTGAAGAGGCGGTTGCACTCACGGTCGTGATGGCCGCAAACGGATATCCTGGCCCGCCCGAAAAGGGCGCTTCGATCACAATTGGCGATACGGGGGCAGTCAAGGTCTTCCACGCGGGCACGGCATTGCGCGACGGCCAGCTGGTCGCCAATGGCGGCCGGGTGCTCAACGTCACGGCATTAGGCCCTGATGTCACCCGTGCACGCACGGCAGCCTATGCGGTGGTGGATGCGATCGACTTTCCGACAGGCTTTTGCCGACGCGACATTGGCTGGCGCGAGGAAGCCCGCGAGCGACAAGCCTGATCAGGCGTCGCCGGCGCGTGAGCCCGTCAAGCACGGGCGGCCGGTCCGGCGTTCGAGGTCCGCAATCCAGTCCGGCCGCGACTGCAGGCGTGCCTGTAGTGCTGCGGGAAGGGTAATCGGCTGCGCTCCGGTTCCGCTTTCACGCTCAAGACGCCTCAGTGCAGCCCGCACGCCCGCACCGATAGGGTCATCGCGGACAATTTCCGGAAGCGATGCCCGTATCCGGCGACGCACGACCTGCATGAATCCGAAGCCATTGATGGCCGTACGCTCAAAGGGCTGGGGCAAGGCCCGGTCAAACGCATCGGCCGCAGCCTTGCGGGCAGCCTTGTCAGACATGGTGGGGAAATCGATGCCAATCGACCCGCCAATGCCATGCCGGACGATCGCAGCGGCAATGGCACGGGCAGCCGCCGCCGCAAGCGAGGCAGGGGGCAGGCTGCCATCAACATCAAACAACGTCATGGCGGGAGTGACTGAAAGGCGCAGGGCGCCCCCGGGAAAGGCAATTTCGCCCCGCAGGGCTTCGTCCAGCACTTCCGACCAGCCAGCGTCTTCCAGCCTGTCCGGCTCATGCGCATGGCAATGGCGGACAGGATAATCGGTGGCGCTGATGCGTTCGAGCAGATCCGGGCCGGGCGATGGCCCGTTGGTTTCGGTTGCCGCGACCGCCTTGGGCAACTTGCTGCGCCCGGGCTCCGGAATGGCTTCTCGGACAATGCGGACCAGAAGGCCAGCGCCTTCGCTCAATCCGGCCGGAATGCCATCAAGCAGGGCATCGCCCTGTCCGGCCAGAGTAACGCGCCCCCGCAATCGAGGCACGATCACTTCGGCCAGCCGCGCTTCGGCAATGGTTCCGGCGCGGGGCCCGGTGCCATCGCATTCGATGGCCGCTTCCACGATGGTCCCGCCAATGACCAGCGCGGCGCGGGCCTCTCCGATCCCGCGTTCGTAGAGCCATTCAGCCAAGGGGCACGCCCGCTGCCAGAAGCAGGGCGCGGGTTTCATAGAGCGGCAGGCCCATGACGCCGCTGTGCGAGCCGGAAAGGTGGCGAACAAAGGCTTCTGCCCGCCCCTGAATGGCATAGCCCCCGGCCTTGCCCTGCCATTCGCCGGTCGCCAGATAGCGGTCGATATCCCCGGCCCCCAGCCGCTTGAACGCGAGGACCGTAGTGGAGAGCCGTTGGCGCATCCGGCCCTGCGCATCAACAATGGCGACCGCGCTCAGCACGGTGTGGCGACGGCCCGACAGAAGTGAAAGGCAGGAACGCGCCTCGGCCTCTGTTTCGGCCTTGGGAAGGATGCGGCGGCCTGCAGCCACCACCGTGTCAGCCGCAAGGATCAGGCTTGCGGGATGCCGCGCCGCAACGGCAGCGGCCTTTTCGCACGCCATCCGCTGGGCATAAAGGCGCGGCAGCTCTCCTGCGTGGGGGCTTTCGTCAATATCGGCGGGGACAATGGCATCGGGCACAAGGCCAAGGCGCAGCAGCAAGTCCACGCGCCTTGGGCTGGCAGAGGCAAGGATCAGCGGCATGGGCAGGCGCCCCGCAGGGATTTACTTGAAGCGATAGGTGATCCGGCCCTTTGTCAGATCATAGGGCGTCAATTCCACCAGAACATCGTCACCGGTCAGGACGCGAATGCGGTTCTTGCGCATCTTGCCCGCTGTGTGGCCGAGAATCTCGTGATCGTTTTCGAGCTTTACGCGAAACATGGCGTTGGGCAGCAGCTCCACAACCGTGCCGCGCATCTCGAGAAGTTCTTCCTTGGCCATCAATCCTCTTGGGCTCTCGCGTTCCTTGAAAAGTGGCGGCTCCTTAGCGTGTGATGGACAAAAAGGGAAGACGCGCTGTTTCGCTGCCGACTGCACCGGCCCTTGAAGCGTCCCGCCGCTTGGACTGCGCCGGTTCCGTCCCTATATCAGGTGCGGAAGGATTGAGAGGTACAGCCATATGCAGGGCATGGGTGAAAATTGTCCGTTCGAATTCAATTTCGACGAAAAGTCGTTCAAGGCAGGCGGCACCGTCAGCTACCGCGTGACGGGAAGCCTGGCCGACTGGCCCTTTGTCGGTACGCTTCTGGAAGTGCATGATGATCACGTCATCATTTCTGCTGACCCGAACGATCCGACGAGCAGGATGAAGGGCACCCGCGAAAGCCGCCCTGTGGTTGAGGAATCCGAAATCGGCTGAAACAGGCTTTGTCTGCCGTCTTCGATCAAGCCAGTGCCGTTCATACCACCGGCCATTGGCAAGAGGATGTCTCGTTGCATGCTCTGGCGCGCATGAGGCTGCAGTGTGGATCTTGACCACCAACGCATCGGGGTGACGACGAGCCGCCTGTCCAGATTCCCAACGAACGCCAACAGTGCCGCACCGGCCCGCTTGCCTTGACTAGGGACAGGTTTTCAAAGACACATTTGCGATGGCATCAAGAGCTCAGCCCCTTGGTTGGCGGTCCGTTTTTTGGCCGCTGTTCTGGACTGTGCTGGTCATGGCAAGCTTATGGTTTCTCTATCGCGCCGTTCACTATGCCGTGACGCGCGATCCCCAGCCCAACGCCACCTTTTTGAACCGGCAACTCTGGTACTATGGCCACATGGTCACAGCAGTCCCGCTTCTCCTGATCGGGCCGCTCCAGTTCAGCCAGAAGCTGCGTGCCGCGAGACCCCGGATCCATCGCATGATGGGCCGTATTTTTCTGGGCGGGTCGGTCCTTGCGGGCCTGCTTGCAAGCTATATCGGCGCCACCATTCAGTATGAAGGCTCGCGATTGCCCTTGGCATTCTTCGGACTGGTTTGGGTCTGTTTTGCGATTGCGGCCTGGTTGACGGCGCATGCCAAGGCTTTTCCATTGCACCGCAAATTTGTCATCCGGACCTATGCAATCGCCCTCGCCTTTATCTGGGTCAGGGTTCTGGAACGCTTTGACAGCTATTTTTTCCCATTCATTCAGGATCAGGGCATCCGCGACACGACGACCGAATGGTTGAGCTTCATGCTGCCTCTGGTTGTGGCCGAGACGTATGTCAGCTGGTGGCCCGACCTTCGCAAGGTCTTTCGATCATAAGGCGATTTGGGGGCCGGCTCTGACGACCCACATTCGGGCCGCGCAACCCATTTTCGGCAGCTGGCCGCCTGCCAATCGTCATACCGGTCTGGGGGAGGTCGCATCCCAGGCCGTAAAGGTGCGATCGGAAACCCCGAGGCGGCTTGCGGCCTCTCTCCATGGACCAATATGCGGAGCCTGCAAATGGGCCTGCAACGTTTCGAAATCCGGCCAGATTTCCGAAAAGCGCACGAGACCCGGATCATGGGGATCGAATGCCGCATCATAGGCGATGCACCCGTCATGGGCGCGCGTCGCCTCCAGGAGGGCCTGCAGATGAGGCTTCACGGCCTCCAGATTCCCGGCCGGAAACCGCATTGATCCGATCACCACTACGTTCGTCATAGGCCCTTTCCCATTGGTCTCAAGCTGCCGGCTTGTCTGTACTCCAGCCATCGATCGCGACGCGCCATTTGCCATCCTCGCCCCGGCGATAAACATTGATGCCCTTACCGACATCGGTCGTGACAGCACCTGTTTTCCTGTCCGTATCCGTGGATTTGTAGGTATAGCGCTCGAACGCCCAATCCCCGGTCACGGTAAAGCCGATCGAGGTTTTCTCCCAATTGGTCCGGTATGCGCCGAAATAGCCGGCGACCCATTCGCGCACGGCTGTCTTGCCGACGACTTCCGGCGCGCCGGGCGCCTGATAGACCACGTCGTCGGTCAGGCTTTCCATGAGCGTATCGACATTGTTGCTGTTGATGGCTGCAACATAGCCGCCATGTGCAGCCCTTTCGATTGCAGCCGCATCGACCGGTGCAGCCGCGTGCGGCGATCCCGAACACCCGCACAGCAGCAGGGTTATCGGCAGAATGGTCACAGGCAATGTGCGGATCATGGCAATCCCTCCCCCTAAGAGAAACGCAGGCTTTCACGATCGGCGGCGCGCGTCAATGATGAAGCGGCCTGCTCCTTCCCGCCTTCCCCCCCACGCGCGCAAATGGTAGCACAGCAGAGACTGCGACGGCGTGCTACTTGAATAACACAGTGATTCACGCCATCTTGTATGCTGGAATTTAAGGAGATGCCCCGTGGCAACAAAGGTTGAAGAGGCAGAAATCACGTTGACCGCGCCCGACCCGGTGCCAGTGGTTGCGCCCGAAAAGGCGGCCGGCCTGGTCCCGCTGGCCGAAGGGCAGAAGACCCAGCTTGAGGAAAAGGCAGAGGGCTTTGTCAACGAACTGGCGGCGCTTGATCCCAATTCCCCCGAATTCGGCAAGATGGTCGATCAGTTGACAGTGATGGGCCGCAAGGAAATTGCCGAGGCGGCAGGCCAGTCCAACCGATTCCTTGACCGGCCGGTGCGCGCGATGGGCAAGGACACAGGCGTCGGGGCCGATCTTGCCGAGCTTCGTCGGACCATCGAAGATCTTGATCCAGGCAAGAAGGACGACCTGTTCAGGAAGAAGAAGCTGTTCGGCATCATTCCCTATGGCAACCGGATGCGGGACTATTTCGACAGTTACAAATCCAGCCAGGGCCATATTGCCTCGATCCTGTCGCACCTGAGTTCAGGCAAGGACGAACTGATCAAGGACAATGCCGCGATCTCGGTCGAGCGGCAGAATCTATGGGCCGCGATGGGGCGGCTCGAACAGATGATTCACATTGCCAAGACGCTGGATGCACGGCTCGAGGAAAAGGCCGCAGAGCTGGACATCAGCGATCCGGCCAAGGCGAAGGCCATTCGTGAAACCGCGCTCTTCTACATTCGCCAGCGCACCCAGGATCTGCTGACGCAGATGGCTGTCACGGTTCAGGGTTATCTGGCGCTTGATCTTGTGAAGAAGAACAATGTGGAGCTCATCAAGGGCGTGGACCGGGCCTCAACGACAACTGTGGCCGCCTTGCGCACCGCGGTGACAGTGGCACAGGCGCTGGTCGGGCAGAAGCTGGTCCTTGAACAGATTACGGCCCTCAACACCACGACTGCGAACATTATCGATTCAACGGGCGAGATGCTCAAGAACCAGACTGCAGCCATTCACGAGCAGGCAGCATCGAGCACAATCCCCCTCGAAACCCTCCAGCGTGCGTTCCAGAACATCTATCTGACAATGGACAATATCGACACGTTCAAGGCCAAGGCGCTGGTGTCGATGAAGACAACCGTGGATACGCTCGGCGCAGAGGTTGAAAAGTCGAAGGGCTATATCGCGCGCGCCGAAGGCCAGGCGCAGGCAGCCCTTGAATCGACCAGCACTCCCGGGCCCTTCGCACCCGTCGAGTGATGGAAGCGGATCGCATTCTTGCCCGGGCGGAAGACGCCCTTCGCCGCCACGGGATGGAGCCTCGCCTGGCCCAGCGCGCCCGCGCGGCCCAGCGACGGTCCTTTTTCGGCAAGTTGAAGCGGATTGCGATTGTCGCGGGGGTGTTGGCCGTGGGCCTTCCGCTCTGGGGGCTGCTGGTCGGCCCCGTCGGCATGGACGGGCTGATGATTGCGGTTCTTGCCTTCATCGTCGCGTCGGTCGGGTTGCTTGCTTTCCCGCGCACCCAGCTTGTCTCGAGCGAAGTGCTGCCGACAACCGGGCTTGCGCTGCTGCCGCTCAAGACCGAGGAATGGCTCGCCGGGCAACGCCGTGCGCTACCGGCCCCCGCGGTCAAGCTGGTCGATGGCATTGGCCTGAAGCTCGAAGTCCTTGCGCCCCAATTGCAGGCGCTTGACGAACGTGAGCCCGTTGCAGCCGACATCCGCCGCCTGATCGGTGAAGAACTGCCCGAACTGGTCAAGGGATATCAGCGGGTTCCTCTGAACCTGCGCAAGGACGGCCTGAATGGAATCAGCCCGGACAGACAGTTGCTTGATGGGCTCGCTGTGGTCGACGATGAGCTGGATCGGCTGAGCAAACAGCTCGCTGCGGGCGATCTGAACCGTTTTGCAACCCAGGGCCGTTATCTGGAGCTCAAATATCAGGGCGACAGCGCCGCCTGATTTGGGCAAGAGTGCAGCATGCAGTTTCGTTTCGATCAATTGCCGAACCGGCGCGCCATCATTGACAGGCGCACCCTGTCCGACGCCTTGGCCAGTCTGGACGGGCGCGATGCAACCGCCCTGCGCAATTCCTCGATCGCCCTGCTCAAACCAGCGCTGGAGGCCGGGCGGGCAGAAATTGCCACACGTCTGCTCGATCACCCGCAGGCGGGTCGAGAGGCGGCCTCGGGTCAGGCCTTTCTTGTGGATCAGCTCCTGCGGCTGATTTTTGATTTCACCGTCCAGCGGCTCTATCCGCTCAACAATCCGACTGCGTCCGAACGTCTGACCCTGATTGCCGTTGGCGGCTATGGCCGGGGCGAAATGGCGCCATTTTCCGATGTCGATATTGCCTTCCTGACACCCTACAAACAAACCGGTTGGGCCGAACAGGTGATCGAATCGATCCTGTACACGCTGTGGGATCTTGGCCTGAAGGTCGGACATTCGAGCCGCTCGCTTGATGAAATGGTCCGCATGGCCAAAAGCGACCTGACAATACGGACGGCGCTGCTGGAGTCGCGGTATGTCTGGGGCGATCAGTCGCTCTACGATGAAGCGGCCGCCCGGTTTGACGCTGAAGTCTTGGCGGGCACCGCACGTTCCTTCATCACGGACAAGTTGGCCGAGAGGGAAGCCCGCCACAAGCGAATGGGCGACAGTCGCTATGTCGTCGAGCCCAACCTCAAGGAAGGCAAGGGCGGCCTCAGGGATCTCCACACCCTGTTCTGGATCGGCAAATATATTCACCGCGTCCAGAGTGTTGCCGATCTTGTCGATCGCGGCTTGCTGACCCGGGCGGAATTGCGCCAGTTCCAGAAGGCGGAAAACTTCCTCTGGGCGGTTCGCTGCCATCTCCATGCGCTGACAGGCCGGCCCGAGGAACGGCTGACCTTCGACGTCCAGCGGGAAATTGCCGCGCGCATGCACTATGCTGATCGACCGGGCCGTTCCGCGGTGGAGCGGTTCATGCAGCACTATTTCCTGATTGCCAAACAGGTTGGAGACCTGACGGGCGTGTTCCTCGCCCATCTGGATGACAGTTTCGCACCCAAGGGCCGCCGGTTTTCGCTCGCCGGGTTCCGGCGTTCGACACGCAAACTCAATGGCTTTGTCCTCGATCGGGGGCGGCTTGCGCTGCCATCCGACGACTGGTTCCAGCAGGATCCGGTCAGGCTGATCGAAGTGTTTTCGCTGGCCGACCAGCATGACCTTGAAATTCATCCCCAAACCATGCGCGCTGCCAATCGCGATGCCAGGCTGATTGATGCGAAGGTGCGCAATGACCCGCGCGCCAACGCGTTCTTCCTCAATGTGCTGACAAGCAAGCGTGATCCGGAAACCGTGCTCCGCTGGATGAACGAGGCCACTGTCTTCGGCCGGTTCGTTCCCGATTTCGGGCGTGTCGTGGCACAGATGCAATTCGACATGTATCACCATTACACGGTTGACGAACACAGCATCCGCGCCATCGGCCTGCTCTCGAAGATCGAAAAGGGAGATCTGGACGGTGATCATCCGCTGGCAACAGCGATCATGCGTCAGATCGTGTCACGCCGTGTCCTTTATGTGGCCGTTCTGCTCCACGATATCGCCAAGGGCCGGGGCGGGGATCATTCGGTGCTGGGCGCAGAAGTCGCGATGAAGCTGTGTCCGCGGTTCGGGATGACTGCTGCGGAATCCGAAACCTGTGCCTGGCTGGTGCGCCACCACCTGCTCATGGCAAACACAGCCTTCAAACGGGACCTTTCGGATTTCAAGACAGTGCTCGACTTTGCCGAACAAGTGCAGTCACCGGAGCGGCTGCGCCTGCTCCTGACTTTGACCGTGGTCGATATCCGGGCTGTCGGGCCGGGCGTCTGGAACAGCTGGAAGCGGCAGTTGCTTTCTGACCTGTTCAGCGGGGCCGAGGAAGTGTTGCGGCTGGGGCACAAGCAGAATGGGCGCAAGGAACGGATTCTTGCCAAGCAGAGCGCGCTCGAAAGCAGTCTTGGTTGGTCGGCGGCAGCCTTTGAACGCTTGCGCAAGCGCTTGCCCGAAAGTTACTGGATCGCGGAGCCCGATGATATTCTGGAGAGCAACGCTAGGCATATCGCGGCTGCCGGCAACCGATCCCTGTCTATCGCCGCAAAGGTCTATCCCGCGCGTGGTGCCACGCTGGTCACGGTCTATGCGGCTGACCATCCCGGCCTGTTCTACCGGATGGCAGGGGCCATACACCTTGCCGGTGGCAGCATCATCGATGCCCGCATCCACACCACCCGCGATGGCATGGCGCTGGACAATTTTCTTGTGCAGGATCCCTTTGGCCAGCCCTTTGACGATGACCAGCGCCTGAAGCGGATCGAACAGGCGATCGAGGATGCGCTGGCGAACCGCCATGCCCTGACCGAAAGGCTGGCTGCAAGGCCGCTGCCCCGAACGCGGGCCGAGGCCTTCGACATCGAGCCCAATGTCCTGATCGATAATCGCGCCTCAAACCGATATACGGTCATTGAAGCCAATGCACGCGACCGGCCGGCCCTTCTCAATGCGCTGGCCTATTCCCTGTTCCAATCTCGCGTCACGATCCATTCGGCGCATATCGCAACCTATGGCGAACGGGCCGTCGACACCTTTTATGTGACGGACCTGACTGGCGAAAAGATTACGAGCGACGCACGCCTGAACGCCCTGGAGCAGGCTCTCCTTGCCGCGGCCGCCGGCACTCCGGTCGAAGCCAGAGCCGCATAGGGACGCCCGCCCTGAATGCAGGGCGGGCCATTGTCCCGCAACGGGTCCGGGCCCTGATCAGTAGCGCAGCCGGGCTGTGACACCAAAGGTGCGCGGTTCGCCGGGGAAGGCGATGTACAGTTGGTTCGCTGTGCCCGACAGCCCGGTTGCAGCGGCGGCTGCAACTGCGCGGAAAGTGCCGCTGCCCTGCCCTGGCGCATCAGCAGCAACCTGCTGGTACTTCTTGTTGAAAATATTCTGGCCCCAG
>CAYSCC010000011.1:0-13091 GCA_964429375.1 uncultured Chakrabartia sp. | reverse complement strand
CGCTGGTCCATACTGCGGCTGCATCGAACCTCGGGCAGATGCTCAACAAGATCTGCATCAAGGACGGGGTGGCCCTCGTCAACATCGTTCGCAGTCCGGAGCAGGCGAAGATTCTGCGCGAGATCGGCGCCAGGCATATCTGCGATTCGAGTGCGCCCGATTTCATGGACACGCTGGTCGAAGCTCTGGCCGAAACCGGGGCGACACTGGCATTTGACGCCATTGGCGGCGGCAAGCTTGCGGGCCAGATCCTGACGGCAATGGAAATCGCTGCCAACCGGACTGCGAAGGAATATAGCCGTTATGGCTCCACCGTGCACAAGCAGGTCTATATCTATGGGCGGCTGGACACCCGACCGACCGAACTTGGCGCCGGTCTTGGCATGGCATGGGGCGTCGGCGGATGGCTGCTCACACCATTCCTCATCAAGCTGGGCCCAGACGCGATGCGCCTGCGTGCCCGGGTAATGGCCGAACTCAAGACGACCTTTGCCAGCCACTACACCCGGGAAATTTCGCTCACCGAGGCCTTGCAGCCCGGAATCATCGAAGCTTACAACCGGCGCGCAACAGGGGAAAAATTCCTGATCGTGCCCAGCAAGGCAGACCATCATGCATCTTGAAGGTATCTATTCAGGCGCCAGCGCCCTTGCCATGATCGGCTGGCTGGCGCTTGCGCTCGCGCCATTGGGACGGCCCCATTGCGTCGCTTTTGCACGCATTCTCGCGCTGCTGCTCTGCGTGGCGTACCTGGCACAATATTTCTTCACGACTGAAACCGTCGAAGGTGGCGGGTTCGGTTCACTGGCGGAAATCAGCGCCCTTTTCACCTCATCGGGCAATGTCATGCTGGGCTGGACCCATTATCTGGCCTTTGACCTGTTCATTGGCAGCTGGGAAGTGGAGGATGCGGGCAAGGAAGGCCTTCCGCACTGGCTCGTCCTGCCCTGCCTGTTTCTGACCCTGATGCTTGGGCCCATTGGCCTCCTGCTCTACTTCACGATCAGGACCGGCCGTCGCAAGTTCTTTCCCGCATGAGCTGGCAGAAGGACGTCGATGAACTTGGCAGGCGCAGAAAGCTTGCCGAAGGCATGGGCGGGCCTGAGAAGCTCAAAAAGCAGAAGGCCGATGGCAAGCTCAATGCGCGGGAACGAATAGCGGGGCTGGTCGATAAGGGCAGCTTTCGCGAAATCGGCCAGCTGGGCGGTGCTGCGACCTATGACGCCAAGGGCGAGCTGAAGAGCTTCCTGCCCTCGAACATGCTTTTTGGACGGGCCAGGATTGAAGGGCGCCCGGTCGTTGTCCAGTCGGATGACTTCACCGTTCGCGGCGGGGCAGCGGATGCGGCCATCCATGAAAAGCTGGTCCAGTCGGAACGGCTTGCAGGCGAATACAGGATGCCTCTGGTCCGCATGATCGAGGGCACAGGGGGCGGTGGATCGGTCAAGACGCTCGAAACCATGGGGTTCACCTATGTGCCTGAAGTGCCCGGCTGGGACCTGATGGTTGAAAACCTGTCACTCGTGCCAGTTGTGGCACTGGGGCTGGGCCCGGTCGCGGGGCTGGGCGCCGGGCGTCTGGTCATGAGCCACTACAGCCTGCTGGTAAAAGGGCTGAGCCAGCTCTTCGTGGCCGGCCCCCCCGTTGTCGCAGCGGTGGGCGAGAAGCGTACCAAGGAGGAGCTGGGCGGATCGCACATCCATGCACGCAACGGTGCAATCGACGATGAGGCCTCGAGCGAAGCCGAAGCCTTTGCCATGGCGCGCACCTTCCTGTCCTACCTGCCATCGTCAATCCATGAGCTTCCGGAGCGCAAGCCAACCCGGGACAGGCCCGACCGGCGCGAAAATTTCCTGATCGAGGCCGTCCCGCGCGATCTGCGACACCTCTACAAGATCCGCCCGATCATCGAGGCCGTCGTGGACCAGGGCAGTTTTTTCGAGATCGGCCGGCAGCATGGTCCGTCGATCGTGACGGGCTTTGCGCGCATGGACGGCTATCCGGTCGGGATCATGGCGAGCGATCCCATGGTGCTGGGCGGCTTGTGGACCGCAGCGACCGCCCGCAAGGTCGAACGCTTCATCGATCTTGCAGACACATTTCACCTGCCTGTGATCCATATGGTCGACAACCCCGGCTTCATGATCGGGCGGAAAGCAGAAGAGGACGGAACCATTCGCTACGGCAGCCGGGCGATGACCGCTGTCTACCAGAGCAAGGTGCCCATCTGCGTCGTGATCCTGCGAAAGGTCTATGGCATGGGGGGCAGCGCGCCGGCAAACCTGTCACGCTTCAAGTGGCGCTTTGCCTGGCCCAGCGGCGATTGGGGAAGCCTGCCGATCTCGGGCGGCCTTGAGGCGGCCTACAAGTCCGATCTGGAAGCCTCCGACAATCCAAAGGCGCTCCTCAAGGATATCACCGCGCGCCTCAATCAGGTGCGCAGTCCGTTTCGTACGGCCGAAAAATTCCGGATCGAGGACATTATCGACCCGCGCGATACCCGCCCGATGCTGTGCGAGTTCATCGAACAGGCCTATCGCGTTCTCGAGCCGGGCCCCCGATCCCATGGATACCGCTGCTGAGCTGAAAGGCCTTGCACCCCTCCCGCCAAGTGTTATGCTGTAATAATACACCTAAGGGAGTTTTCATGCGCGCCTTTTTCCTTGCAGTTTCTCTGGCCCTTGCATCCGCGCCTGCACTTGCGGCCGAGCCCGACACGACGGCGATCCTTGAGAAAGCAAGCCACACCTTTGCGATGACGGGCGGGGAACTGAGCGGGCCCGGGGCCGACCTGATCCTCAAGGCAACGGCCGACGCCCAGTTTGTCCTGTCCGGTGAAGACCATTTCGACACGCTGACGCCCCAGTTCCATACCGCGCTCTACCGAATGGTCCATCGGGCGCACGGGATTGACCGGCTCGTTGTCGAGCTTGATCCCCTTGCCATCGAAGACATGCGCTGGAAGCCCGGCCCTGACGATCTGGACCAGATCGTCTCGCTTGCCCGACGCTACCCGACACTGATCGGTTTTTCATCCGACCCCGACCTCAAGTTCCTGGCCGACGTGCGGGCTATTTCGGGGCCGAAGACCCTATGGGGCATTGAACAGGCGCAAAGCCCGGCCCGCTACCTTGAAGAGCTGGTCCGCCTTGCACCCAACCAGAAAGTGCGCGCCGACACTGAATCGCTGCTGACCATCGCGCGTCCGATCGCCGGGTTGGCCGACATGGGCAAATATGTGTCGCAGGCCCCGACATTGCTGGGGCGGCTGGAAACGCTCAAGGAGAATTTTCAGGCGCCGGCCGGATCGCGCGCCGATGTGCTGCTGACAGGGCTGGCCAAATCGACCGAAATCTATTCCTACTACGCCCGGGCAGATGCCGGAGAGCCTGTCGGGCTTTACAACAACACGGTGCGCGAAGACTGGATGAAGCGCAGCTTCCTCGCGCGCTATTCCGCCGAAAGCCGCAAGCGCGGCGCGCCGATCAAAGCCATGTTCCGCTTTGGTGCCAACCATATGTATCATGGCAAGAACCCCACACAGGCCTTTCCCATCGGCAACCTTGCGCATGAGCTGGCGATCGTGAACGGGAAACAGGCCTATGGCCTCTACATTCTCGGCCTGGGCGGATATACGCAGTGGGGCGACCTGCCCTCCTGGATGAAGCCTATCCTGCCTGCGAACCAGCCGGCCACTCCGCTGCTCATCGACCTGCGGCCGCTGCGTCCGGTCGCCCGATACTATGCCCGGCAGGTGGCCGAGGCCGATCGATGGGAGCTGCGCGACCTGATCCAGGGCTTTGACGCCGTCGTCCTGTTGCCGAACAGCAGCAAGGCCAGCTGGTCCCTCACGGGCCAGCCACAACCTTAGCGCGCCGCTGCTTCAGCCGTTCGCAAACCCGGACAGCCGGGAATTGATGATGGCATCCGCCTCCGCCATGATCCGGTCGATCAGATCCTTGCATGTGGGGATGTCATGGATCAGCCCGGCCACCATGCCGCAACTCCAGGCCCCGGCATCCATGTCGCCATCCAGCATGATCCGCGGGTAAACCCCGGCAACCTCTTCGGCAATGTCGGCAAAGGTGATGCTGGCTCCCAGCGCCTTTTCCTTTTCAAGCAGGCGCTCTACAGCGGAATTTGTCAGCACGCGCTCGGTATTGCGCAAGGGACGCATCACGAGACGGGTGTCGAGTTCCGATGCGGCCAGAAGGGCCTGCTTGACCTTCTCATGCACCGGCGCTTCCTTGGTTGCGATGAAGCGCGTCCCCATGTTCATCCCTTCCGCTCCCAGCGCAAGGGCCGCAACGAGACTGCGGCCATCCGCCATGCCGCCCGAAGCCACAAAGGGGATCTCCAGTTCATCGGCAGCACGGGGGAGCAGGATGAAGTTGGGAATATCGTCTTCTCCGGGGTGTCCGCCGCATTCGAACCCGTCCACGGAAATGGCATCGCACCCGATCGCCTGCGCCTTGAGGGAATGGCGGACGGACGTGCATTTGTGGATCACCTTGATGCCGGCATCGTGCAGTGGGGGCAGCACCTGCACCGGGTTGTTGCCCGCCGTTTCGACAACCCTGACGCCGCCTTCGATGATCGCCTTCACCATGCCCGCATAATCGGGCGCATTGACGACGGGCAGGAAGGTCAGGTTCACACCGAAAGGCTTGTCCGTCATGTCCCGACATTTCGCGATTTCATTGGCCAGGTCAGCAGGCGTTTTCTGCGTGAGTCCGGTGATGATCCCAAGGCCGCCGGCGTTTGAAACAGCCGCAGCCATTTCCGCAAATCCGACAAAATGCATCCCCCCCTGAATGATCGGGTGTTCAATGCCAAACAATTCGGTGATGCGGGTCTTCATGATGCGAACTCTCCCTTGGACATGTCCGGCATGTGTTGACTCCAGTTTACGTGAACGTCAAGTCCGGGACTCGCATCAAATCTCCGCTGGCCTTGGCGGGCCTGCCCTCTCTATGGTTGGAGCCCATTCACGCCGAAAGGAAACATGGGCTTGCAGCAATTGCTCTGGAGCGGATGCATCACGGCACTGGCCGTCGCCGGACTTGCCACCTGGGGAGACAGGCGGCGGGCGAACCGCGTCGATCCGGATGACGTGGGCTTCATGCCCTGGCCCCTGATCCTGATTCTCGCCATGATTATTGCGGCCGTGTGCGCCGCAATTGCCCTGAAGGCGGGATAGGGTGGCCCGCGCTCTCGGGGCGATCATTGCCGGAGGGCAAGGCCGCCGTTTCGGGGAAGACAAGGCTGCTGCGCTCCTCAAGGGCAAACCCCTGATCCAGCATGTTGCCGATGGGCTGGCCGCGCAGGTTGCGCACATCGTCGTCGTGGGCCGGACCTGGCCGGGACTTCCCTTTCTCGCTGACAGACCTGACGGCGGGCTTGGGCCACTGGCAGGGCTCAACGCTGCACTGGCGCACGCGCGCGATGCCGGGTTCGACGGCGTGATCACGGCAGGATGCGATACGCTGCCCATCCTTCCCGACATGGCCGCACTGCTGGCAGGGCCAGTGCCCGCGCATTTCAAGGATCATTTCCTCCTTGGCTGGTGGCCGGTGCGCCTGGCTGCACAGCTTGATGACCATCTGACCCGGGGGGACGATCGGTCGATTCGCGGCTGGATCCGGGCATGCGGATCCAGCCCTGTGCGGCCGTCCGCGCCACTCCACAATCTCAACTTCCGCGCGGATCTGGAAGCCTTTGAACGCATGACGAAATCTTAAGTTCGGGCGCATTAATCCGTAACCCGGACTCGAAAGAGGTGTGCGTGACAATTGTCCTGGTTTTGAAGACTGCCGGACCGGCCGTCCGTTCGCATCCGCGGTGCCCGGCATGAAGTTGCCCATGGCGATCGTCCTTGGCGTCGACACCCCCGTCGGGCTCACGGTCGTGCGCGAACTTGGCCGACGCGGCGTTCCGGTGCACGGGATTGGTCGCAACGGCGACGCGCTGGGGCGCACGTCGCGCTACCTTGCCGGCTTTTCGGTCCGGCCCCAGGGGCCGAGCCTTGCGCAGTGGCTCCCTGAAAGACTGTTCCATACAGGGGGCCGTGCACTCTTTGCCATTGCCGAAGACGATCTCGTCGATCTGGCTGCGCTTCCCGAAGACATTGAGGGATGCCGGATTCTGACGCCACGCAAGCCACAGCTTGATCTCGTGCTCGACAAGAGCCGAACGCTCGCGCTTGCTGCTGGATTGGGGATGGACGTGCCGGAAAGCTGGCAACCCGTGGCCGGAGAGAACTTCGCCCAATATGCGGACACTCTCTCCTATCCGGTGGTGGCGAAATGGGCCGACCCGCCCGCCATGACGCGGATCCTGGATGAACACCGGCTTGCGCTGGTGAAGGCAGAACATGCCGCCTCTCCGGCCGCTCTCCTTGCGCTGCTCCAACGCTATGCACCTCTGCGGGAATGGCCGATGGTCCAACCTTATTGTCCCGGCTATGGCTTTGCCCAGATGCTGCACATGTCAGGAGGCGAACCAACCCTGACGTTCCAGCACCGGCGAATCCACGAGTGGCCTGCAGAGGGCGGCTTTTCCACCTTGTGCGAATCAATACCTCTGCGCCGTCATGCCCATCAGATGGAACGATCGGCCAGCCTTCTCGCCGCAATTGGGTGGGAAGGGCCGGCAATGGTCGAATACAGGCACGATCCCAAGACCGGCAAATACTGGCTCATGGAAGTGAACGGGCGATTCTGGGGCAGCCTTCCGCTTGCCCTGCATTGCGGCGCCGAATTTGCCTGGGAACAGTATCGGCACCGCATCCTTGGGGAATCCGGCCGCGCCAAGCCACGGCTGGTAAACAGGCGCGCGCGCTTCCTGGTGCCGGAGACGCGCCGTCTGCTTTCCGTCCTGTTCCGGGCAAGGTCGATCCCGAATTTCAGGCCGTCCCGGCTTGCAGACCTGGTCTCCTACATCACAGGCCTTTTCGATCCGCGGTTGCGCCATTTCATCTATGCGCAGGACGATCCCCGGCCCTATTTCCAGGATATCTGGGGAATCATTCACCGGTTGGTGAAGCGCGAGAAAAGACCGGAAGACCTCTGACGCGTCAGGAGCGGACGGAACGGGCCACGGCATCAAGAACACCGTTCACGAATTTCTTTTCCTTGCGGTCGAAAAAGGCGTGCGCGACGTCAAGATATTCGCTGATCACACTCCCCGTTGGAATGTCGGCACGCGCGAGAAGTTCGTATGACCCGGCACGCAGGATCTGGCGAAGCGAGCGATCCAGTCGGTCGATGGTCCAGCCGTCACCGAGATTGGCCGCAATGGCGGCATCGATTTCCTGCAACCGGGCATCGACACCCGTCACAACATCATCGAAGAATGCGACTTCCGCATCGGCATAGGTCGCATCCTCAATCGTCGCGCCAAGCCTGTGATGGTGAAATTCGTGGAGCAACTGGGCCAGCGGAGTCTGTTCCATTTCGCGCTGGTACAGCGCCTGGACAGCTGCAAGCCGCGCAGCGGATCTGGCACGCGCGCGGCTCATGAAAGCCTCAGTGCAACAGAGGCGGCATGCGCAGGCAAGCCTTCGGCGCGGGCTAGCGCCACTGCGGCAGGGCCGATCGCACGAAGGGCATCCGCATCACAGGCCAGAAAGCTCGTCCGTTTCATATAGTCGAGCACGGACAGCCCCGAAGAGAAGCGCGCCCGGCGTCCAGTTGGCAGGACATGGTTCGGGCCTCCCACATAGTCACCAATGGCTTCTGGCGTGTGCCGGCCCAGAAAGATCGAGCCGGCATGGCGAATGCGGGCAAACAGCGGCTGGGGGTCTGCGACGGCCAGCTCAAGATGTTCGGGCGCGAGCCTGTCGACAAGCGGCGGTGCGTGTTCCAGGTCGCGGATCAGAATGATCGCGCCATGGGCGTCCCAGCTTGCGCGCGCGACGGCCTGTGTCTCCAGGCTCTCGAGCCTTCTATCCACTGCGTCGGCGACCCGATCGGCAAGGCCTGGATCATCGGTGATCAGGATGGACTGGCTGGTCGGATCGTGTTCGGCCTGGCTCAGAAGATCAGCGGCAAGCCATTCCGGATCATTTGCAGCATCGGCCACGACAAGGATTTCGGACGGCCCGGCAACCATATCGATTCCGACAATGCCGTATAGCTGCCGCTTGGCCTCCGCGACCCAAGCATTGCCCGGGCCAGTGACCACATCGACCGGCGCAATGCGCGACGTTCCATAAGCAAGGGCAGCAACCGCCTGTGCCCCGCCAATCCGCCAGACTTCATCCACCCCAGCAAGCGCAGCCGCGGCCAGCACCAGCGGATTGAGCGCGCCTTCAGGTGACGGTGTGACCATGACAAGCCGCCCGACCCCGGCCACCTTGGCCGGAATGGCATTCATAAGCACGGATGACGGATAGGCTGCTCTGCCTCCGGGCACATAAAGACCGGCTGCGTCAACCGGCAGCCAGCGCGCGCCCGCACGCACACCGGCCGCATCGGTCACGTCGCTGTCGAGGGGGCGTTGCGCTTCGTGATAGGCGCGGATCCGGCTGGCTGCGAGTTCCAGTGCCTGACGCAACTCCGGCTCAAGCCGTTCCAGCGCATCCCTGCACGCCGCCAGCGGAATCTGCCATCCCGCGACATCCAGATCGAAGCCGTCCAGCCGTTTCGTCAGTGCCCGGACTGCCTCATCGCCCGTCTCCCGCACATCAGCCAGAATGCGTGCGACATCGGCTGAGACATCACGGCCAGCGTCCCGGCGGCCATTCACAAGCGCGCTGAACCGGTCTTCGAAGTCCGGCGCGTCCGCCTCAAGCCTGATCATCGACGGCCCTTCGGAATGCATCGACGATCCGGCCGACCTCTGCATTGGTCTTGTAGGCAGCACGATTGACGATCAGGCGCGCCGACACCTGCGCAATGACGTCCACTTCAACAAGCCCATTGTCCTTGAGGGTCCGGCCCGACGATACAAGATCGACGATGCGGCTCGAAAGGCCCAGCGTCGGGGCAAGCTCCATCGCGCCATTGAGCTTGACGCATTCGGCCTGCACGCCGCGCGCTTCGAAATGGCGCCGGGTCAGGTTCGGATATTTGGTGGCCACACGGACATGGCTCCATCGACGAGGGTCATCCGATTCGGCGAGCGCGGCCGGTTCAGCCACCGAGATGCGACAATGCCCGATATTGAGGTCAACCGGCGCGTAAAGTTCGGAATAGGCAAATTCGTCAATCACGTCTGATCCGACAATGCCGAGTTGTGCCGCGCCATGGGCCACAAAGGTCGCCACGTCAAAGGCGCGCACGCGGATCAGGCTGATGTCGGGGCGATTGGTATCAAACCTCAGCGCACGGCTGCTTTCATCGCCAAAGGCCGTTTCGGGCTCAATGCCTGCCCGCGCAAGAAGCGGCAGCGCCTCTTCAAGGATGCGCCCTTTGGGAACGGCAAGGATTATGGGCGATGGCATATTGGCGCGGCCTTTACTTGTGCACCGCAGTAAGGGCAAGCTTGAGCACATGACCGCCGTCGAAGAAAACGCGATTCGAGATGCGTTCCGGATGCAGGCATCCTTCTGTATTGCGTCGGGATCGCCTCTGACCGGAGAGGTGTGTGCAGCGCTTGCAGAGCGCATGGACCGCAAGACGCGGACAGGTGCGGCAATTCTCGATTGGCAAGGCAATCCCATGGCCGATGCGCTGATGATGCGCATTACCGGCGGGCTGAATGCACTGGCGCGATCCGGAGCCGATCCGGCGCTATCAGCCCTCTACCACGCACGCAGCGGCGACATCGCGGGGCAAATTTCCCGCGTGCTTGCCGAATGGGATGACTGGCTCCTGCCTTGGCTGGATGGCCCGCCACAGACCAATGAAGTGGCCCGCGCTGGTGCGCTCTGGCCCGGCATCATGGCGGTTGCCGCCAGATTTGGGCCAAATGTGGAGCTGCTTGAGCTCGGCGCCAGCGCTGGCCTCAACCTCAATCTCGATCGTTTTGGTTATGCACTGGGCCCAGTGTCTGCAGGAGATCCCGAGTCCGGTGTGCAGCTCAAGCCGGACTGGCAGGGCAAGCCGCCTGTCTTTGCGCCCGTATCGGTGGTCTCCCGCGCAGGTGTCGACCAGAATCCGCTCGACGTGTCGAAGCCGGAAGTTGTCGAACGCCTGATGGCCTTTGTATGGCCGGACCAGGATGCACGCGTCGAACGCATCAGTGCAGCCATCGCGCTGGCGCAGAAGCATCCTCCCCCGATAACCAGGGCCGACGCAGCAGATTGGCTCGAGGACAGGCTGGCTCAGCCGCAACTTCCGGGTGTGACCCGCCTTGTCTATCACAGCATTGTTCTCCAGTACGTGGCACCAGAAAGCCGGGCGCGGATCACCGCAGCCATGGAGCGTGCTGGCGCTTCGGCAACTGGAGAGCGGCCTCTTGCCTGGCTGAGCTACGAATTTCCTTCGGTAGCGCCAGCTGCGGAACTGCGTCTCTCCCTTTGGCCGGGTGGCGAAAATCGCCTGCTTGGGCACGTCCATCCGCATGGTGCCGTTGTCGATTGGGCTGGCTGATCGCGCCCATCGTCGGCCTGGCGATTTCACCCCCGTTATCCTCGTTATCCACAGAGTCGGAGGACACGAATTCGCTGGCACGACTCGGCTCTTCATGAGACCTTTCAACTGTCGCTGAGGCAAGGATCCAAGGGCAACCGAAGAGACTTCCAAAGGGACAGGCCGGTGAAACGGGCCACAGGACGCCGCAAGGCTGATAGTGGAGACGACGCAGGCAGGGTCAGCGAAGGCGGGCCGCACAGCAGAGGGGCAACCCAAAGCCATTGCGACAGGCCGGAGCAAACCCGCAGCAGGATCGATCCCTTGTGGAAAGGCCTGTTGATGTCAGAATCGGCAAAGACGGCCGCAAGACCGGACGAGCAAGGTTCGACATAGTGGCGGCTGGTGGCAACACCAGCCGCCATTTCTGTGCGTGCTCACCGCGCCATTCGTCACCCAACCAGATGTGCGATGTCGATTGGCCGGGCCCCTCGCCTCAGTTCAACGGTGATTTTCGGATCAACCGCCGCAGCGCGACCGATCGGGCTTCCCTGAACCACGGCATCGCCCACGGCAACATCGAGTGTGGCAAGGCCGGTCAACAGTGTTGTCCAACCCTGCCCATGGTCGATGATGACGATCCTGCCAAATCCGCGATACGGCCCTGCAAACACGATGCGGCCATCATTGGGCGCAACGACCTGTGCCGACGGACGTGTGGCAATCGTCAACCCACGCGCACGCACGCCGCTTCCTGATACTTCTCCCAGACCAGAGACAATGCGCCCCAGCACCGGAAGGCGATAGGCCAGGCGGTTGCCTTGCGGGACGCGCGCTTCAGCCGGAGCGGCGCGGGCCGTTCCGGGAAGCGCTGGCCTCAGCACCGGTCCAGGCAAGGTTTCGAGCTGCTGGCGCTGTTGGGCATCAACGCCCAACTGGTTCATCAGATCGGCAATGTCACGCGCCTTCTCTCCCATGGCCATGGCCCGGTCCTGCTCGAACATGGCGCTTGTCGCAAGGCGAGCAGCGTCGCGCCGATGGACTGCGGCGAGTTGCATCAGCTTCAGCCTCTGGGCTTCAACCCGTTCCCTGCTTGCCGCCAAGGCAGCGACGGCCCGATCCGCCTCGGCCCGCAGCCGCCGGCCCTCCTCGACTTCGCGCCGCAATCCGGCTGTGCGCTGGTTCAACACGGGCAAAACGGACGACAGCACAGCCTGCGCATGGACAAAATCCTGTGTCGAACCCGGCTGCACAAGGGCCAGCGCGGGCGGCCGCCGTGCCAGTGTCTGGAGCGCCGCCAGCAGCCGGACCGCCGGTTCCTGTTTCGCAGCGAGCCGTGCCCTGCGATCTGCCCTCATCCGCTCGATCAGGCGAATGCGCGCTTCCGCGGCCGCCATATCGGCCTCGGTTGCCTGAATTCGGGAGGCGAGGGCAGCCGATTCCGCAAGGGCCTGTTCGCCGCGATCACGCGCAGCCGCCGCCCTGGATTCAAGGCGGCTGGCCCGCGCATCGGCCGCAACAGCCTGCGCCCGTGCAAGCGACATTGCCCGCCTTTCTTCTTCAAGTGATTGGGCACCGGCCATCGAGCCAACGAGCGCCAGCGCAAGAAGGAGTACCCGACGCGTGCGCAGCCAGTCAGGCCAAAGTCGATCAGTTCTCGCTATCGAGTTTTCCAAAGCGGCTTTCAAACGCTGCTATCTCTCCCTTAGCCAGAAGGCCCGCCTGTTCGATCCAGGCATCACGTTCGATCCGGCCCTTGAATGCGCCAAGATGGGCATCAACCTTTGCTGCATCCTCGGCCGTCCAGGCGCCAATCTGATCAAACCGGCTGATCCCGAGCCCGGCAAGCAGGGTGTTGAGCTTGGGACCCACGCCCTTGAGAAGCAGGAGATTGTCCGGCATCCCAACGGCGGCCGGTATGCCGATAGCGGTCATCGCCGGAGGCGCAGCCGGTGCGGCGGCACCCTTGGCTTTGGCCTTGCCGGCCTTCGTTGTCGCCGGAGCCTTTGCAGACGCCCCCCCGGCAGCCTTCGGCTTTGGCTCAGCCTTGCGCGCAGTGGTCTTTCGGGCAGCGGCCTTTGCGGGAGGCTTTGCGTCCGGCTTGTCCACCTGAGCGGAAGGGGCGGCTGCGGGTGCCTCAGCTTCGGCGGGCGGTGCGGGGGGCTCCACAGCAGGTTTGGCTTCTTTTGCCTCAGGCAGGACCGGGTTGCTCGCCCGATTGCCCAGCAGGATCCAGAGCAGCACGACAATAGCCAATGCTGCCAGCACCGCAATGATGATGCCGTTGTCCAACCCTCAACCTCCCGAAACCGTTTCCATTGTTCCGGGACACTAGCGACACGACGCGCCAAGTCCAGCGTGGATCAGTGCTGTGGCGCTGCCGTGTTGCTGTCTGCCAGGCTTGCGAGTTTCAGAAACTCTTCGCGTTGATCACCATTCTGCCTTCCGGCCAGCTGCCGGATGTCGGCAAAGGAAAAGGCGCCAAGATACTTGTCACCCCGCAGCTTCTGCCCAAAGGCCGCAACGGCGCAGGCAAAGGCCATATCACCCTTCGGCAGCCGGGCCGCACTGGCAAGG
>CAYSCC010000010.1:0-13825 GCA_964429375.1 uncultured Chakrabartia sp. | reverse complement strand
TGGCCAGCTCGAGCGCGGACCAGCAGGCCATTTCATGGCCACGGGCGATTTCATCGGCGTCGCTCCCATCCGTCAGATAGGCAACGACAAGCGGCGTGAAGTCCATGCCTGCAGGAGTCGCCGCTTCGATCCGCGCGCGATAGGCCAATCCTTCAGCCGTCGTGGTGACGGGTGGGGAGAGGTTGGGCATCACGATTGCGCGTGCAAATTGCTGAGCCGTGTAGGGAAGGACAGCCTCCAGCATGGCCCCATCGCGGACATGGACATGCCAGTCGTCAGGGCGCCGGATGGTCAATATGTCGGTCATGGAAGCTCCGGCTTGGTTTTCTTGCAAGTCTCCCTAAATGGGGATGATGACGAAGACCACCCTTGTCGATCGCGCCTTGGTCAGACTTTCCGGAGATGATGTGCGAGCTTTTCTCCAGGGGCTTGTCACCAATGATGTTCTGGGCCCGCTCCCTGTCTGGGCTGGGTTGTTGACGCCGCAGGGAAAGGCCCTGTTCGACTTCCTTGTCTGGGGAGACGGCGAGGACATTCTGCTCGATTGCGAAAAGACCGAAGCCGCCGCACTCGCAAAACGACTGACCATGTATCGCCTGCGCAGGCCAATCGTGATCGAGATAGACTCCAGCCTTGCTGTCCACTGGTCACTTCAGGAGGGGAACGGTGTTGCCGATCCCCGCGATCCGGGCCTTGGATTCCGATGGATCGCTCCACCTGCCGAACCCGCACAGGGCTGGCATGCGCACCGGCTATCCCGAGGTATTGTGGAAGGCGTGGCAGAGCTTGGGCAGGACAGGACGCTTTGGCTTGAATGCAACGCACGCGAACAGAATGGCGTGAGTTTCACCAAGGGTTGCTATGTCGGGCAGGAAAATACGGCACGCATGCACCATCGGGACAAGGTCAACAGAAAGCTGATTGTCGAGCCGGTCACGCCTGACGTGGAAGACGCGCGCGCAGTCTACCCGGACCTGGGATTTGCGGTTCGGGTCGCCAAGACAAGCGCCTGACGGCTATTTCCCGCGCTTCTTCCTGTGCGTTTCAAGATCCAGCACGGCGTTGTCGGCTCCTTCCGGCAGCAAGCCCAACCTTCGGGCAACTTCCTGATAGGCCTCGACTTCACCGCCCATGTCCCGCCGGAACCGATCCTTGTCCAGCTTCTCATTGGTCGTGATGTCCCACAGCCTGCAGCCGTCCGGGCTGATCTCGTCAGCCAGGATGATGCGCGAAAAGTCATTCTCCCATACCCGCCCGAATTCGAGCTTGAAGTCGATGAGGCGGATGCCAATGCCTGCGAACATGCCTGACATGAAATCATTGATGCGGATTGCCATGTCGGAAATGTCGTGCATCTCTTCCTGGCTTGCCCAGCCGAAACAGGCAATGTGCTCATCCGTGATCAGAGGATCGCCCAAGGCGTCATCCTTGTAATAATATTCAAGGATCGTGCGGGGCAGTTGCTCGCCCTCTTCAATGCCGAGGCGCTTGGAAAGCGAACCCGCTGCGACATTGCGGACCACGACTTCGATCGGCACGATTTCCACCTGCCGGACAAGCTGTTCGCGCATGTTGAGCCGCTTAATGAAGTGGTGGGGAATGCCGATATGGCCCAGCAGCGTAAACACATGCTCTGAAATGCGGTTGTTGATCACGCCCTTGCCGTTGATCGTGCCCTTCTTTTGGGCGTTGAAGGCAGTTGCATCATCCTTGAAATACTGGATCAGCGTGCCGGGCTCGGGACCCTCATAGAGGATCTTTGCCTTGCCTTCGTAAATCTGGCGGCGGCGGTTCATGCACGGGCCTTTCAAAAGAGCAAAGCCCCGGCAACGGTGTTCCATCGAAAGGATACCGAGCCGCCGGGGCACACAAAAGCCTATAGGCCCAAAAGGCTCAATAGGGCAAGCGCGCGATGCCCTGTGCGACAATGCCGCGGCGGCTTTGCCGGCCCCAACTATGCTGACCTGTCAGGAACGTCCACCAACCCCAAGCAGCGCCTGCGTGCCGCATAAGCTGGAAACTGAACGGCTCCAGCACTGCTGCAAGCAGCGCCTTGCCGGCGCCCGCGCCCTGGCTGTCTCCGGTCCATCGACGGTACTGCCCAAGGCACCAGAGGTGAAAGCTGATATCGATGGCAATCTTGCCGATCATGACCAAAAGGATTGGGAATGCCAAAGCATATCGCCCGGCCGCGACAAAGCCGATCAGCAGAAGGAAGGCTGCAAGCCCGTAGATTGGCTGAAGCGTGTCCAGCGCCTTGACGGGCATCATGGCCGTGCCGAGCTTGCCGAAACGGGGATTGCCCGTCATGTCCCGGTTCCAGCGCTGGGTTTGCAGGAAGCCCGCAAACCAGCGCCGCCTTTGCCGAAGGAACGACATGAGCGTTTCGGGCGCGTCGGTCCGTGCGCGGGCAGCGCCTATGACCCGGACAGTCCAGTCCATGCCATGTTCCGCTGACCAGCGATGCAACCGGTGGATCAGTTCATAATCCTCAACGAGGCAATCGGGATCGAAGCCGCCCACCCTAACAAGCGCCTCGCGGCGGAATGCGGCAAACGCCCCGGAGATGAGCAGCAGACCGTTGAGCTGCATCCAGGCATAGCGCGACACGAAATTGCGGACATACTCATAGGTTTGGAACCATTGGAAAAAGCGTGCAGCCGGCCCCGGGCCACACACAGGGGTCAGCACCCCGGTGGCAGCAACCAGCGCGGGTTCCGTCCGAAAACTCTCCCTCATGGCCGCGATGGCATGGGATTCTACCAGCGTGTCGGCGTCAACCGTCAGGATGATGTCGCAATCGGTCATCGCCAGAGCCGCGTTGAGTGCACGGGCCTTGCCTCCCTGCGGCACGCGAAGCCACCGCAGCGAAGGCAGGACAGGTCCCGGCGGACTGATGTCTCCAAATTCGGGACAGGCAAGGCCATAGCGCGTTTCAAGCACCGCCCCCATGCCGTCGGTCGAGCCATCGTCTGCTACAAGAATCAAATCCGGAGTATCGGTTTGGGCAGCCAGCGCGTCGATGGTTACTGCAATGGCGCGTTCTTCGTTATGGGCAGCGATGATGACGGCCAGGGTCGGCCGAGGTGCGTCGGACGCTGGTGGGTCCACAAATTGATACAGTTTGCGGGCCTGCCATCCGGTGAAGGCCAAAAGGCAGGTATCGTATAAGATATAGACAAGGCCGGCGCTCCAGGCAGCGAGGCCCTGACGGAAAAAGGCCTGTGCGACAAGGCAGGCAAAGGCGATCATCACAGCGCCGCCGATCAGCGGGCTGATCAACGGGACAACCCGGGGTGTGTAACGGGCTGAGGCTGTGATCCTGCGGCTTTCGAGCGTGTCGAGTGGTTTGGGAGAATGGAAATTCATGGGTTGCCGTTCGACCTAGCTCTGGACGCGGCACTTTGCTACCGCCAACCTGACATTGACCAGCCTCATCTGAACGGAATCTGTATGTCTGTGATCGCTTCTCGCTATACCCGAACTGCCATTGCCCTGCATTGGGTCATTGCGGTCCTCATCACATTGAATGTCGCGTTGGGCCTGTTCGCTGAGTCTTTCGGGGAAGATCGCATCCGCGCCATGATCGATGCCCACAAGTCGATCGGCATCACGGTTCTCGGGCTGGTACTCATGCGGCTGCTGTGGCGGGCGACGCACGTGCCGCCTGCGCTGCCGGATCATTACAGGGCCTGGGAGAAATTCGCTGCGAAGGCCGCCCACAGTGCTCTTTACCTGCTGATGCTTGCGATGCCGATTTCAGGATGGCTCCATGACAGTGCGTGGAAGGCAGCACCGGAAATCAAGATGTACTGGTTCGGACTCTTTGAATGGCCGCGGATCGGATGGATCATGAACATGGAACCGGCAGCAAAGGAAATGCTGCATGGCCTGTTCGGCGAGATCCACGAAATCCTTGCCTTTGGTCTCTACCTGCTTGTTGCCTTACATATTGCGGCGGCACTCAAGCATCAGTTCGTCGACAAGGAAGCGGAATTGCAGAGAATGTGGCCTTGAATTCGGCCCTGTGAAGTGCCGCTCGGGCAAGTCTGGGCAGAGGGGAAGAGGGATGGGGCGCGAAGCGATCGCCATAGCGTGCTGGCAAGGCGCAACGGGGGACGTGAAAGCGCTTCTCGAATCGCAGGAACTCATCCTTAGGGGGGCAATCAAGCTCCGCATCCCACGACAGAGCATTGCCAATGTCGTTGTGATTGGCCCGGTCCTGACCCTCCTTGCCAATGGAGAGAATCTTTCGCTTGAACTCGGCGATTCAGAGGCGGCGAAATGGCAAGCCGCTTTGTTGAAGCCGCTTCCCAGCCTGGCGGAGAAGCTTGGCCTGGGGCCAGACAAGCCGGCCCTTGTCCTCGGTCGATGCGATTCTCCAGAGCTGGCTGAGGCACTGGCGCATGCAACATGCAAAACACCCGAGGAGGCCAGCCTCATCTTGGCCATCCTCGAAACTGACGCCGACTTGGAGTCCGCTTATGCCATGGCGTCGGCCCATCCCCGGCTTTCACTCTGGTGCGTCTATCCAAAAGGGCAGGGGGCGGCTGTAGGGGACTCGCGGGTTCGTGAGTTCCTGCGCGAGCGAGGGTATCGGGACAACAAGAGCAGCGCCGTTTCGGCCGTGCTCACAGCCACGCGCTATACAAGGGCCAAAGGATCAGCCTGAATTCGCGGCAGATGACACATCCGACTCCGGCAGCCTCAGCCGAACCAGCGCTGCCTGAACCAGAGCGCCAGATTGACCAGCGCAATCAGGACCGGAACTTCGACAAGCGGTCCTATGACAGCGGCAAATGCCACGGGTGATGCCAGTCCGAATGCGGAAATGGCCACGGCAATCGCCAACTCGAAATTGTTGGACGCTGCCGTAAACGAAAGTGCGGCCGTGCGTGGATAGCCAGCGCCAAGGGCTCTCCCGCAGGCAAAGGCAAGCACGAACATGACAACGAAGAAGATCACGAGCGGAAGCGCGACACGCAGCGCGTCCATAGGCAGGGCAAGGATTTCGCCGCCCTTGAGGGTGAACATGGCCACGATTGTAAAGAGCAGTGCCAGCAGTGTGACCGGACTGATCGCGGGTAGAAAGCGGCTTTCATACCATTCGGCACCCCGCACTTTGATCAACTGCTGCCGGACAAGGAACCCGCCGAGAAAGGGTAGGCCAAGGTAAGTCATCACGGCCTTGGCAATGGTTGCGAAATCGATGTTCACGATCGTCGCATCCAAGCCAAGCCGGGGCGGCAGCACGGTGAGGTAGAACCATGCATAAGGCATGTAAAAGATGATCTGGAACAGCGAATTGAAGGCGACGAGCCCGGTGACATATTCCGGGCTTCCGTTGGCCAGCTGGCTCCAGACCAGGACCATGGCAATGCAGGGTGCAATCCCGATGAGAATCAGGCCTGTCATGTATTCCGGCCGGTCTGGAAGAAACAATATGGCCAGGCTGAACATGAAGGCAGGGGCAATGATCCAGCAAAGGACGAAGGACAAGGCCAGTATCTTGCCGTCGCTGAAAACCTTGCCCAGTTCCTCGTACCGGACCTTGGCCAGCGGCGGGAACATCATCAGGATGAGGCCAATGGCAATCGGAATGCTGGTCGAACCAACCGACATGGCATTCAGCGCTTCTGGCACGGCCGGCGCAAACGAGCCCAGGGCAATGCCAAGGGCCATGGCCGCAAAGATCCAGACAGTCAGGTAGCGATCGAGAAACGAAAGGCGCCTGATCGGCTCAGCAGCGCGGGCGTCGGCAAGGGACGCGCTCATACCGTCTGCCCTTGAAAGCTAGACCCTTCAATTTGCCCTATTTCGCCCAGCTTCCTTTGCGTGGCCATGCGATCAACGCTGTCCAGCGGCAAGGACAGGAACAGCTCAATGCGCCGCCGCAAGAACCGCAAGGCCTGCCGGAAGGCTTCGGGCTGGTCTTCGGGCTGTGCTGCAGCCGGATCTTCTATTCCCCAGTGGGCTGTCATGGGATGACCAATCCACACCGGACAGGCTTCACCAGCGGCATTGTCGCATACAGTGAAAATGAAATCGAATTCGGGTGCGCCCGCGCTGCTGAACTCATCCCAGCTCTTCGATCGCAAACCGTCGGTTGAAAAGCCAAGGCCAGCCAGAAGCTTCAACGCCTCCGGGTGCACGCTGCCCTTGGGCTGACTCCCGGCACTGAACGCCCGAAACCGGCCCTTGCCATCATGGTTCAACAGGGCCTCGCCGATGATCGAACGTGCGCTGTTGCCTGTGCACAGGAAAAGGACATTGTAGACCTTGTCGCTCATTTGCGGCACCTTTCAGCAGCAGCCAGGCGTTTCATGCTGCATCCTTGGCTTGATCGAGAGTCGGTGCGCAAACGGGATCCGCAGAACAGCGCGCACCTCCACAACAGTTTTCAGTCAAATAGGCCATGAGCGCATTCATGGCCGCATAGTCGGCGGAATAGATGATGGAGCGGCTCATCCTGCGCTGCTCGACAAGCCCTGCATTGGCAAGCTGGGCCAGGTGGAAGCTCATCGATGATGCGGGCAGGCCCAACGCGTCAGCAAGTGCACCAGCAGCCATGCCGTCAGGGCCAGCTTGCACGAGCTGCCGGAAAGCAGCCAGCCTGTGTTCCTGCGCCAAGGCACCGAGCGCACGAATGATCCGGGGGGCGTCCAATGGAATCTCCAACATTTCTATAAATATGGAAATATTGGAATATTGATCTGGCGTCAATGGGTTCTCATGCCGATGTTCCTTTCGGATTTGAACAAACTGGCATAGTCTGCCACGCAGGGACCGGGGAGGGCACGATCGATGCACATCGAAACATTCGCGAATGGCGGTTGCCGGTCCTATCTCGTCAGTTGCGAAGCGAGCGGGCGGGCGCTCCTGATTGATCCGGAAATACATCTTGTCGAACGCTACAAGTCTGCGCTTGCGCGGGACGGGCTTTCGCTCAGCTATCTGCTGGATACGCACACGCATGCCGATCATTTCTCCGCATCGCGCATGTTGGGCACGTCTCTGGGAGTGCCAATTGTCCATGGCCGCAAGAGCCCGGCACCGTTTGCCGACATGCGGCTGGACGACGGCGACATGCTTGTGGCGGGAGAGATCAGGCTCAAGGCGATGGCAACGCCTGGCCATACGAGAGATTCGATGTGCTTTCTTGCAGGCGATGCCCTCTTTTCAGGGGACACCTTGCTGATCGGTGGCACAGGCCGGACGGACTTGCCGACAGGCGATCCCGAACAACTCTATGACAGTTTGTTCAAGAAGCTGCTGCAGCTTGATCGGGCAACCCGCGTATTTCCGGGGCACGACTACAAGGGCAATACGGACTCGACGATCGGCAACGAGATCGACACCAACCCGCGTCTGCAGAAAAGGGACCGGCAGGATTTCGTGGCCATGATGCGTGAGCTCAATCTCGCTGCCCCGACCCACCTGACAGAGGCGCTGCGCACGAACATGAGTGGCGGCCTCACCGTTGAGCAGCTTTTGAACGAAGCCGCGCACACTGTTCCCTTCATCTCGCTCGCGGAATTGCACGAGCAGCTGCAGCGTGGCGCAAATGATCTGGTTGTACTCGACGTGCGCGAGCGGGATGCCTTTGGGCAGGGTCACATTCCCGGTGCGCGCCATCTTGCGCGAGGTCAGCTCGAATTGAGGGTCAATGATCTTTTCCCCGATCCGACCGTGCGCATCCTCACCTACTGCGAATATGGCAAGATTTCGACCCTTGCCGCTGCAACGCTGAAGAAACTCGGGTTCAGCCGGTCGGTTGCACTCGATGGCGGGATGAAGGCCTGGAAGGATGCAGGATACCCTGTCGAGGCAGATCAATAGAATTTCGCTTCGGGGGCGTTGTCGCGCATTTCGCGATGGCCTAGGGGCAGCCCCATGTCCGACCTGATCGATCCATTGCCCGCGCCGGGCGAGCCTGCCGACACGCCCTTCGATACGGCTCTGTCCGAGCGTTATCTTGTCTATGCGCTCTCGACGATCACAGCCCGGTCGTTGCCTGACCTTCGGGATGGACTGAAGCCGGTTCACAGGCGGCTGCTATGGGCGATGCGCCTTTTAAAGCTTGATCCGGCGAGCGCGTTCAAGAAGTCGGCGCGCGTGGTTGGCGACGTCATCGGCAAATACCATCCACATGGGGATCAGTCGGTTTATGATGCGATGGTCCGTCTCGCGCAGGATTTTTCGCTTCGCTATCCCCTTGTCGACGGGCAGGGGAATTTCGGCAATGTCGATGGGGATAATGCCGCAGCTTATCGGTATACCGAAGCGCGTCTGACGCCATCTGCCATTTCGCTCATGGCTGGCCTTGACGACGGGACCGTCGACTATCGACCAACCTACAATGGCGAAGATGAAGAGCCCGAGATCTTTCCCGGCCTTTTTCCAAACCTGCTTGCCAATGGGGCCAGCGGCATAGCGGTCGGCATGGCAACGAGCATTCCGCCGCACAATGTGGCTGAAATCATCGACGCAGCAACGCTCCTTATCGAGCAGCCTAATGCAGAAGCCTCAGCACTGCTTGACCATGTCAAGGGACCGGACTTCCCGACCGGGGGGCAGGTGATCGACTCTGCGGCCGTCATCGCCGAGGCTTATGCAACCGGTCGGGGCAGCTTTCGCGTCCGATCGCGCTGGCAGGTCGAAGATCTTGGCCGAGGGACCTGGGTCGCTGTGGTCACCGAGATTCCGTACCAGGTTCAGAAGGGCAAACTGATCGAATCCATTGCAGCGATCATCAATGACAAGAAGCTGCCGATCCTTGCCGATGTGCGGGATGAATCGGATGAAGCCATCCGCATTGTCATCGAGCCGAAGAGCCGGTCGGTTGATGCAGAAGTCCTGATGGAAAGCCTGTTCAAGCTTACGGAGCTCGAAGTCCGCGTCTCGCTCAATATGAATGTGCTCGATGCCGATCGAACGCCTCGTGTCCTGTCATTGAAAGAGGTGCTGACGCGATGGATACGGCACCAGATCGAAGTGCTCGTCCGCAGGGCCCAGCACAGGCTTGGCAAGATCGATGACCGTATCGAACTGCTGGACGGTTATCTGATTGCGTATCTCAATCTTGATCGCGTGATCGAGATTATCCGGACGGAAGATGAGCCCAAACCAGTCATGATGGCCGAGTTTGGCCTGACAGACCGGCAGGCGGAAGCAATCCTCAACATGCGGTTGCGATCGCTCCGCCGTCTTGAGGAATTGGAGATCAAGACCGAGCGCGAAAAGCTTGCAGAAGAACGGGAAGGTCTGGTTGCTCTGATCGAGAGTCCGGCGCGGCAGAAGACAAAGCTCAAGAAGGATCTTGCCGCGCTTCGTGTGGCCTATGGCCCGGACACGCAGATCGGCAAGCGCAGGACCCTGATCGCCGAGGCTGCCCCGGCGCGAGACATCCCGCTGGAGGCGATGATCGAGCGCGAACCAATCACCGTCATCATGTCGCAGCGCGGCTGGGTGCGCGCCATGAAGGGGCATGTGGCACTCGATACCGCGGAGGCTCTGAAGTTTAAGGAAGGCGACGGTCCCGCCTTTGCATTTCATGCCCAGACAACAGACAAGCTGCTGCTTGCGGCCGAGGATGGCCGCTTCTTCACCCTCGGCGCAGACAAGCTGCCCGGCGGCCGCGGCTTTGGCGAGCCCGTCCGCCTGATGATCGACTTGCCCGACGGGATCGGGATCGTGAACCTCTTTCCAGCGCGGACGGGGGAACGCATCCTGCTCGCTGCGTCAGACGGCAAGGGTTTCATCGCGAGCGCGGCGGATGTGGTCGCTGAAACCCGCAAGGGCAGGCAGGTAGTGAATGTGCGGACCGGGGCGAAGCTGGCGGTCGCGCGGACGATTCCTGCCGGACACGACTATGCTGCTGTCGTTGGAGACAATCGCAAGCTTGTCGTCTTCCCTCTTGAGGAACTTCCGGAAATGACCCGCGGTCAGGGCGTCACTCTTCAGAAGTATCGCGACGGCGGATTGTCCGATGCAACGACCTTCCGTTTCGAGGAAGGGTTGAGCTGGCCAATGGGCGGCGAAACAGGGCGCACGCGCACCGAGGCTGATCTGACGCTCTGGCGCGTCGCTCGCGGTGCGGCTGGGCGCATGCCGCCAACTGGCTTTCCCCGTGACAATCGTTTCAGTTAATTGCTCCAAGGTGCGTGTTGTGGGCCCGGAAGTGCCGTTAACCCTTTTTTGGCGGTGGTGCTTGGCATGCAAAGTGAACGACTTTTGGTCGTTTTCCGACGGCTTTGAGCCATTTGTCCCGAAACGGGAATATTCTTGATGAAATAATGTTGCGCTTCGTTGTACGTTAAGACAATCTTAACCAACATCAGAGTCGCACCAGAACTGTGAACAGACTCCGGGCGTAGTCATACGAGTCCCGGCGGGGGAAGGTTTTGGAAAAATTCAGATGAATCCATTTAGGCAGGGGGAAAGCATGAAGTTGTCGAAATCACTTCCACTGATTGCCTTGTGTGCAGCGGCCTATGCGCCGACAGCAGCAAGTGCAGCACCAACCATCAAATCTTATTTTGAATTCAAGAAGCCCGCGATGATTACCATTCCGGGTGACGTTTCTCTTGATACGAATGGTGAATCCGCCCCGGTGAGCAATGTCTCATCAAACTATACTTTGGGGTTTGAAGGCATCAGCCAGTATGATGGCGCCGCATTTGGCCGCAATTTCATTCCGCCAGATACAATGGGTGCTGTTGGCCGCACGCAATATTTTGAAACAAGCAATGGCGCTTATGCCGTGTTTGACAAATACACGGGCCAAAGACTTTCGCTCGTCTCTGACGTTGCCTTCTGGGCTGCGGCTGGACAAACGGGAGCGAACGGTGACTCGCGCGTCATGTACAATGCAGCGGCCAGTCGCTGGATTGCCATTTCGTTTGGTGCAAATGCCAAGGATCTGCAGATCGCGATCTCCGACACGGACGATGCCTTGGGTGGCTGGAAATCCGTGAAGTTCGAAGGTTATGCCGGCTTTGGCTTCGGTGCGACGGCAGACTATCCGACGCTCGCTCTGGATAAGAATGCCGTCTACATTGGCACCAACAATTTTGCGCCGTCAACGGCTGGTGGCGCCAACAGCTTCCGCGGTACGACCCTGAACGTCATTCCGCTCGACAGCCTCTTTGGCGCCGGTGCCCCGACGGTCACGGGCATGAAGCAATTCACGACGGACTTCCCTGGAACGTTCGAGGATCGTGGGTTCGCGCTGCAGGGCGTAAACAGCACCTCGGCCAGTTCCTCGGGTACGATCCTCGCCGCTTCGCTGTTCAACTTCGACTCGCTCGGGTTCAAGGTGAACAACCTGAATTCGACGGACGAATCGGGCGCAAGCCTCGGAGCCGTGAACTATCTTGGACAGGCTGCCTTCCAGAGCCCCGGACCCGGACGTCAGCCCAGCGTGGCGATTGCAGCCAACCAGCGCGTTATTTCAACGCTGGATGAACGCATCAGCAGCAGCGTCTATGAAGTCAACGGCCGCATCTACATGGTCAACACAGTTGACGACGTGGCGGACGGTCTTGATGAATCGCGTGTCCGTTACACAGTGCTCGATGCCAACACTTTTGCGATCCTCGATGAAGGCAACATCGGCGAAGCTGGGTATGACTACTACCAGGGCTCGATTGCTGTGAACGAGTTTGGTGAAGTCGCGATTGGGTACAATCGCTCCGGCCTCGATCCAACGACCGGCAAGATCTCGTTCATGGCCAAGCTGTTCCGGACCATGGCAGACGGGTCACTGCAGTCGATGAGCGATGAAATGCTGCTGAAGGAAAGCCTTGTCGATGACTATCACAATGGCAGCACCTTCGGGAATCCGGCTGTCGGCCGTCAGCGTTGGGGTGACTACAGCCAGGTGTCGGTCGATCCATCGAACGCGCACAACTTCTACCTGATTGGCCAGTTCGCCCGTGAATACAACAATGCGGCGAGTGGCCATCCGGGTGGTACGGGCGGATCACGCTGGGGCACGTTTATCGCTGTCCTGACCACGCCAGTTCCTGAACCGCAGACCTGGGCCATGATGCTCTTTGGTTTCGGCTTCATGGGATATGCAATGCGTCGGCGTCGCTATTCCGTATCGTTCGCGTGACGTTCATCTCTGAAGGTGCAAAAGGAAGGGGAGCGGCAACGCTCCCCTTTTTTGTTTTTCTGCGCGCGCAATCCGGGCCAGTATAGGAGCCATGCCATGTCGCTGCCAAAACGATCTTTCCTTGTGTTTGCGGCATTGACCATGTCGGGCGCAACCCATCCACCGTTGACGGGCGAATGGGGCGGCGATCGCGCTCGCCTGATCCTTTCGGCTGCGGGCGGCCAGATCGAGCGAGACTGCGGGTCCGGGACGATCAAGGGGCCGTTGCACCTTGATTATCGACACCACTTCAAGGCTCGCGGAACGTTTGAGGCCTATTCACCAGGCCCAAGTCCGGCAGATATGGTCCCGGGTACGCGGCCAGCGGTGTACCAAGGGGTCATCAACGGGGATGAGATGACACTCGTGATCGAAACCGAAGGGGCTGCAGAACCAACAACCCTGCATCTCGTGAAGGGCAAGCGGGTCAAGATCATTCGCTGCCTATAGCGCGCGATACCGAGCCTTGGATTTGTGCTTATCTTACGTTATTTGGAGCCCTGCTGAAATACGCGGGAAGCGAACATGACCTTCGCCAAGACGACCTACTGGCTTGCAGCCATCTACGGTATCCTCGTCCTGCTTCCGGGATTTTTCCTGGAAAGCCAGTTCAGCGCGGCCACACCGCCTGCGGTGACCCACCCGGAATTCTACTATGGCTTTTACGGATCGGCACTTGTCTGGCAGTTTGCCTTCATCCTGATTGCGCGAGACCCCATTCGCTACCGTCCGCTAATGCTTGTGACAGTTCTTGAAAAGGCCTGCTTCCTTGTTGCCTGCCTCTGGCTTTGGTCGGCGGGGCGGCTTGGGCCGACTGGCCCGTTTTATGGCAGCCTGATTGACGGATTCTGGATGATCCTCTTTGCGCTGGCATGGGTACGCACGCCCTCGACAGCTGTGGCCTAGCCGTATTGCTGCGCCCCGGATCTTGGTCAGAGATCGGTGCGAACTTCTTGAAATTGGCGCAATTTCGCCAAAAACGACTGTCTTGCAATTTTGAATTAACCATATAGTCTTCTTCTCGGGAGGTGGGGACCTCCTGACCGCAAGGTCAAAACAATGAGAGGGGATCGTCATGAATAAAGTCTATGCCGCCGTGCGCGCGCTTGCTCTGGTATTGGCAATCGCTGCAGCATTTGTTGCCATTCCAAATCTGAACGTTGCTGCTGCTTTGGTCATCCTCGGGATCATTGCGGGCATTGGTGCTTCTGCTGATGACAGCATGCGTACCATGCTTGCGGTGCTTGTCCTCCCTGTTCTGGGGGTAGCCCTGGGGAATGTCCCCGAGATCGGACAGCAGTTGGGGTCAATTGCAAGCAACCTTGGCCTGCACATTGCCGGGGTCGCCAGCACTCTTGTAGTCCGTCGGATCATTACTCTGGTCAAGGCCGACTGGGCACCCGCGTCCTAAGTCATCACTCTATGCCAGGGGCCGCGCTCCAAAGGCGCAGCCTCTGGCAGCAGACTGGAAATCAGCCTGCCCGTCAGTCGTCTGCGTCTGCTGCAGGTGGTGGCGGGGGACTGTCTTGGGCAACCTGCGGATTGATCAGGGGCTCGATTTCGTTCGGCGGCGCATCACTTTTTGCTGCGTTTCCGGTTGGGACTGGAGAGGGCCTGCCCGTTTCCTGATCGCCCAGGACCCATTTGATTTTCTTTTTGCTGGGTATG